>CAKOQM010000027.1 GCA_934101275.1 uncultured Bacilli bacterium | reverse complement strand
CGACCTTGTCAAGAGTGGTGTGTAAATTTTTATAACTTTTTAAATTGTCAAAGAGCATGAACTAGTATTTTTGAAAGGAAAGTACAAGTTTTTTATATGTCGAAATACTTAGTAAAGCGTTCTTTATAAATCTCAGAAAGTTGAATTTTAATTTTATTCCAGTTGGGAATAGGTTTTTTCCATTTTTCTTCTAATTCTTCTACTCTTAAAAATAATATTTTGTAAACAGAATTTACAGATGCAAATGAATCTTTACCATTAGTAACTTTTCTAAGTGCTGAATTAACAGATTCTATGACATTAGATGTATATATCGCTTTTCTTATTTCATCAGGCACTTCAAATAATGGCTCTAAATATTTCATATCTTCTTCAACTTTTTGAGTAACTTTTGTTAAAGATGAAAACTTATCTTTAAAGTTTTCTAATTCTAACTGGGCAACTTTCAAATTAGAAGCTGTGTATATTTTTTTGAAATTTTGAATAACTTCACTTGCCTGTTTTTTAGGACAAATTTTATATAAATTTCTTGTTAAATGAACAACGCATCTTTGTGCTTGAGTTTTAGGGTATACGGTTTCTAAAGAGCCTTTAAAACCAGCAACGCCATCACTTGTGGAATAAAGAATATCTTCGACGCCGCGTCTTTTTAAATCTTCAAAAACAGTTGTCCAAAAAGAAGCGGATTCTGTCTTATCACACCAGATTCCAAGTACTTCTTTCATTCCATGAGCATTAACTCCAATAATGACATAAAATGCTTTCTTTTCACTCTTTAAGTCTTCTGTAACAGGGATATATAAACAATCAGCATATATAAAAGCATAGAATGGTTTTAATGGTCCATTTCGCCAGTTATCAACTACTTCTGTAATGGTATTTACAAATGTTTGAACTTGGTCTTTAGAAATATCAACACCATAAATTTCCTTTAAAAGACTTGAAATATCTCGATAGCTCATTCCCTTGGCACATAAAGATAAAACAATATCTTCGAACTTACCAAGTCGATTTTCTCCTTTTGGTATGATGACGGGTTCAAATTCACCTTTTCTATCTCTAGGAGTCTTTATTTCAATAGTTCCATATTTCGTTTGAACTTTTTTAGTTTTACAATAACCATTTCTAGAATTTTCAACATCCTTTTTGTGTTCATATTTTTCATAGTCCAACATATTAGACAATTCGGCATCGAGCATTTTTTGATAAAGTGGTTGAACTAAATTATCAATAAAATTTTCAACATCCGCATTGTTTTTTATTTTGCCTTCTTTAAACCTTTTTACAGCCTCATTTATTATCATATCATTTACATTATCTTCCATAGTATAACCTCATATTAGATAAATTCTAAATTTGGATATAACAGCATTAAATCATTCAATATTAGTGTCCATTGTTTCTTATTAAATGATATAAAGCCAAAGAATCTATCTTCACTTTCTAATTTTTCATATACCTCATTTAAATCATTTATGTAGTTCTCACTGCTGTTAAACGATAATCGAATTCTATCATATATTCTTGTATTTGCCGAGGGTTTAAAAAGCAAATTTCTTACATTTGAACTGTATTTATAATATCCTTCCACATTATCTAAATATTTTTTTATAAGTTTTTGGTGGATAATATTATTGTAAGTCTCTTTGAATGAATTGAATTCGTTTTTAAATTCATTTACTGTTGGTTGTGAATATAACTTGTGTATTTTACTTATAACTTTTCGAGAACTTTTTTCTGAAGTGTATTTATCAAATTTCGAGGCAATATAAATTAACGAATCAACAAAATTTACCATTGGAAATGCTATTTTAACAGTCCTTTTAAAATTTTTGTTATCGTCTATTGCTAAAAACAATATGGTATTTAATCCTCTTGTTTTAAGTGATTCAAAAATATCTAACCAATACCGATTGTTTAATGGCCTATCTTGATAAATACCTACTAATTGACGGATTCCTTTTTTATTAATACCAACAAGAGTATAAATATCAATGGTTTCAATAATATCTTCCTTTTTAATATTTAAATCATTTTTGATGGTATACATCATTACGTACATATCATCAAGTCTTTTCTTTGTGTAATCAATTAATTTTAAGTTTTGCATATTCATTCCTCCTTTTTTTCCATAAAAAAATATGGTATGCAATTCATTTAAGAATTTACACACCATATAATACGCCGTCGAAACGCATAGAACACGTATCTGTACCCTCAAGGTCGTTTCAAATACAGCCAAATACTTTGGATACATCCTTTTAATAAACTTATATCTATTAATACGACTCATTTTTATACACCATGTGAATAACTTACTGACGGCAAGCTCGGCTGGTCGTAAACCGAATCGGCGAGCCCCCTTACTCCCGCTATCCAATTTGATATGGATCTTCAGGAGTACCCTCTCCGCTTAAAATTGACATTTCCGATATCAGATAAACCGAAGGGCGCACGACAAACTGGGAGTACGCATCGCCTTCGCTGACACTGCCAATAAAGCTGACGCTGAACACGTAGCGAGAATCAGACGATTTCGGGGCTAGTGTCCATTGTATTATACCTGTGTATAACCAATCATTATTTTTACAGTCACTATATGAGCTACTATACCAATTATAGAATTCCTTGTTTAAACAACTTGTTCTATTACTTGTATTTCCTCCACTTGTGGCATATCCATAATCACTTGGATACATTAAACCTACTTTGCCTTGCCATTCTGTTGGTCTTCCACTGTATACCGTTGTTCCTCTTTCATATGTATACCAATGACTTACTAAGCCATTTGAAGAACTATTATAACTTGCTGTACCACCTAATTTCCATGTTATGGTATCTATTTGATTTCTTGCTTCTTCGGTTAAGCCATTACTTGTAAAATCACAGGATGTTGTAGCTCCATTTGAACCATATGAACATGTTCCGGATGTTCTTTTATAATATGCCCCATTATTTAAAACTTCTTTTAAAGTGCTGTCTGTCCAATCATTGCTTCCATATTGACTTGTGGAGCTTCCAGTACCACTCGGTTTATTATCCCAACTATAACTTCCTATTGAATTAGCACGTATTAGTTTTAGTCTTTGTCCCTCTGGCGTATTTAAGACTCCGATAATTCTCCATCCAGCTGTTTCACCATTAAATGTAACATAGTTACATGGGTTTTTTCCAACATATCTTAAATTATTATCACTCGTTCCATCATACGCGAAGGTGTAGGTACAATTGTCGCCTTCTTTATCTGGTACTGTATAGACATCTGTTGAACTAGTGTCGGCTCCACTTACTAATGATGCTATCGTTTCAGAAGCTGGCGTTGGCTCTACTGTTACAGCATTGGCAAGGACATTGACACTAGCTAAGAATTTTTGGCCTTGTACTTCATTACCTGCCGTACTATCTATCCATAGATAAAGATTAAATGTTTCGGTATCATTTTCTTTTTCTAAGGTTCCTTTTTGTAAGATGATGGATTCATTTAAGTTTGTCCCTAAAATATTTTCTGTTTGTAAATAAGCTAAATCTGTATTTATATTTGACGAAATAGAGGCATAAGTTCCTAAATTTACACCACTGGTTGGAACGTCACTTCCTGTTGTAAAAGCAAATTTTATTTTACTTTTATCCATGGTTGCTGTTTTTAAAGTATTTAACGTAATCGTATACTCAGCCGCTGTGTTACACGTATTTTTGATCGTAAACGTGTAAGGTGTCTGGGTAAGACCTTTTTGATCACTCATTGGATATGTGTTATTTAAAGAAATAGGTTTAGAAAGTTCTTCTAAAGATACATCAAAACAACCAATACTTAAAATATTATCATTTCCGTCAAATCTTGTTACCCATAAGGCATAACTTTGTACTAAATATAAACTTACTATAATTAAAATACCCACAGCAACTAGGCCAACTTTATATCTTAATTTCATCTTTATAGCCTCTTTTCTACTCTACTAAAATTATATCTGTTTTAAAGATGTAAATCAAGAAGGAATTAAACTAGTTGTCTATTTTTATGATAGGTGTAGCAAAAATGGCAATTTCTTTTTTGCCAAGCATAAAAATAGGAAAACTAACGTCTTTATAAGACAATTAAATGTATCTCGAAATACAAAATAAAGCTGATAACGGTTTTATTTTTGACTGACAAGATTCTTTTTAAGGTATGAAAAAAAGGACTTATTTGTCCTTTAACGCATTTTTCTTTTGACATCATCCATCATCATATTGGCATTATCCATGGCTTTATTAAGCATTTTATTGGCCTTTTTTTCAGTTGATGGATTAGAAAGACAATAAGCTGTGACACCCATACCGGCGGTCATACCAATTACGACACCTGTTAACATATTTTTCATTTTCTTCACCTCAAAATTAGTATGGTTTTAAGATTTAAAAATATACATTAGTTTTTCTTTTAAGCCGGTTTTTCTATTTGAGGCTTCATCGTTATAAACACTCATCATAAAAGCTTCTTTTTCACCGATGATAACAAGGCTTTTCTTGGCCCTTGATACCCCAGTATAAATAAGCTTATTATAAAGCATTTTATAGTAATTTTTGGTAACGGGCAAAATCACATGGGGAAACTCACTTCCTTGGCTTTTATGAATCGTCATAGCGTAAGCATGTTTAATACTTTGTAAGTCTTCTGTTTTATAGATAACTTTATTCCCATCAAAATCAATTTCTACTTCGGTGTGTTTAAAAGGACTTTCTACTTGTCTAATTTCTTTGATATAACCAATATCGCCATTATAAACATTACAATCGGGGTTATTGATAAGTTGTAAGACTTTATCTTGTTCGCGGTATGTCATATCAAAATATTTAAGTTCTTTTTTGGTCTCACTTTTGGGATTAAAAAGTTCTTGTAATAAAATGTTTAAGTTATCAATGCCGTTTTCTCCCTTATACATTGGGGCCAGAATTTGAACATCTTCGGCTTTTAAACCTTTAGCTTGACTTTTTAAAATAATTTGCCGAATCATTTCTTTTAAGTTCTTGGCATCACAAGAAAGAAAGTTATAATCATCTTTCTTTTCGAGGAAAGTTTCACTTAAGTTTTTCTCTTTAATTTCTTTAGCTAAAATAGGAATGTAAGAATTTTCACTTTGCCGATAAATCATATCTAAAGAGGTATAGGAAAATAAATGAGAAGAAACGAGGTCATTTAAAATAAGACCCGCACCAACACTTGGAAGTTGAAATGTATCGCCCACAAAAACAATTTGACTAGATTCGGGAATACCTCTTAATAAAGAAACAAATAAATATTCATCAATCATACTTGTTTCATCGACGATGATAAGTTTTTGATAGTTTTTATTGTATTCATTGATTTGAAAATTATTGGTATCTTTGTTCCATTTTAAAAAGCGATGGATGGTCGAGGCTGGTAAATGGGTACTTAAAGAAAGCTTTTTAGCCGCCCTTCCTGTCGGAGCTAAAAGGGCTATTTGGCTGGTAACCTCGATAGGTGATAGTTTATATACTTCTATAAAAAGCTTGGTGATGGCATTTACAATGGTGGTTTTTCCTGTTCCAGGTCCCCCTGAAATAATGGAAATGGGATTTTCAAGCGCGGTTAAAATGGCTGTTTCTTGGTCTTTATTATACTTAACTTCTAGCATGTCCTCTAAATACGTTAACTTGTTTTTTAAGCCTTTAATATTTTTTTTAGGGTAACGACTCATTCTTCTTAAAATATGCGCAATATCCAGTTCGATGTCATAGTATTTTTTTAAATAAATCGCATCATTTTCAAAAAAGACATCTCCGGATTTTTCAAGTTCTTCTAAATATTTTAAAAGTTCTTCTTCGTCTAAAATAATTTGAAATTCTTTTTTTAAACACCCTTTAATTTCATCTAAATAGTAGTAAGCATCCCCGATGCTTCTACTTTGTCTTTCCATTCCTTCTTTTAAACATTCCTTTATTCTTAAAGTATCGTAAGCATCATGATTTTTAAGAAAAATGGCATCTAATTTATTAAAAGGAATAAATTCTTTAAAAAGATATAAATTTTCTTCCACAAAGACAAGGGTTTTATCTTGATAATGCTTAATAAGTTTGGTGGCTTCATTCATAGAAAAACCCAAGTTTTTTAATTTGATTATGGTATCATCTACTTCGGAATAAGAAAGAACACTTAAGTAAATACTTTCGCATTTTTTTATCGTCATACCGGGAACAAGCATTAAGTTTTCTTTGTTTTCTTTAATGAGTTTTAAAGCCTCTTCTCCCAAAGTGTTAACAATTTCCTCAGCCGTTTTAATACCACAGCCTTTAATTAGAGGACTGGCCAAAAAATCAATCACGGCATCTTTACCTTCTGGTAATTTCTTCTCATAATTTTGAAAAGAAAACTGCATACCATAACGTTCATGGCGTATATAACTTCCTTCTAGAATATAGGTGTCTTCTTCGTTTTGCTCGGCCATTAAACCCGTAATAGTAACTGCTTTTCCCACAAGTTCTTTTAAACTATCCTCATAAACTTTCTTGACTTTAAAAACAGCGACTAAAAAACCGGTTTCACTATTAAAGATAACCGTTCTTATTTTTCCTTCTATCCTTTGCATTTAACCACTTCTTTCTTTGTCTATATAATAAAAAAAACATTATCCTTAGATAATGACTCATTCAAACTTGAACAAGCAAGTTACAATCTTTTTAGTGCATGGATATAGTATATCCGAAACCTAAGTAATCAGTTAATAAATAACTAATCTCTATAAACAGAATACCATACTTTTTACTAAATTAAAATATTTTTTTATTTAATGTTATCATATCTATTTTTTAATACCCTAACCAACTTTTTATGTAATTGTTGTTCCAATGTTTCTTCATTATTCTTTGTTAGTGTTCCGTTAAAACATAATTCTTGAGCTCTATCATTATATAAACCTGAAACTATTTCAGTTAATTCCCAACCATATTTATTAATAATTGGTCTAAACATTTCTAATTTATAATCTGCTAATGTTATAAGTGGTTTAGTTGTACCTAACCATCTCATTGATTCTTCAACTATTGCTGTTCCTATTCCTAAACCTCTACATTTATCAGAAACATATAATGTACATATTTTTTGTTCTTCTTCATCTCTTTTTAGACAAGCCATTGAAATTATTTCATTATCATCTTCTGGATTTCTAACAAATAGTATATTTCGTTCATCTCCATTTATAGTTGCAGGTAATTGTTTAGTAAAATACCACTCTTTATGTTTTGGGTAATCATCACAAATAAAATCTGTTATCATATAAATTTTTGTAGCAAGTATCATAAACTCTTCTTCTGTGACATTACCTACATATTTTTTTAAACTTTCAATATTTGTCATTTCATTTTCCCAACCTTAAAATTGACATTTACAATACCACTTTTTGCTATATTTGTCAATTTATGATATAATCCTTTCACAGGAGGGGATGAAATGGATAAAAATCGTAGAAATAGAATTGCTATTATTTCAATAATGACATATTATGCAAGACAAATATTTGATGAAACTAAACTTTATGAATTTAGAAAATCACCATTAAGAGATGAATTGCTTAATAAAAAAATTTATGTATATTCTGCAAAAGAAGATAAGGCAATTATTGGATATTTTAAAGTAAGTGATATTTTAAATGGAAATACAGATGAAATATTAAGAGCAACAGAATATGACAAAAGGCATGATGGTCATGAAATTGTTGAATATTACGGAAAAAATAATCCGAATTGTTTTGCTCTTCATTTGTATGATGTCACCGAATTTGAAGAATATTTAACATTAAGAGATATGAGAAGCATTTCAAAAAATGCTGATATGCCACAATACATAAAATTTATTTATGATAATGATCCATTATATGAGGTTATTAAAGAATGGGATGAAGCATTTAGCTTAGATGGCAATTTATGTGATAATCCTAGTAAAACAAAGCAAATGATATTGCAAAAAGCTAGAATGAAAGGAAGAAAATAATATGGAACATGAAATGAAATTACAACCTGAGTATTATAATTTTATACTTAATGGTACAAAAAGAATCGAAATTAGACTTTTCGATGAAAAAAGACAACAAATTAAAATTGGAGATACTATCAAATTTTTAAAAGAACCTGATTTGAATGAGGCATTTAATGCTAAGGTTACTGGTTTATTAAGATATAATTCTTTTGAAGATATGTTTAAAGATTTTGATATTTCTATTTTATCTGATAAATCTATGACCAAAGAAGAATTAATTGGTGTTCTTGAACAATTTTATACAAAAGAAAAACAAGAACAATATGGTGTTTTAGGAATTAGAATTGACTTATTATAAAAGATGGTAATGAGTTTATCTCTCAAAGCCATCTTTTTCTTTGTTTAAATCTAAATTCTTAATACCGTCATCATCTAAGACCTCGTCTTCATACATATCATTAACAACATCAATATATTTATCTATCTTTCTAATATTACCATTTATAATAGTAGGTGTTGTTTTAGGAAACTCACATATTAGTTCTAACTTTCTTTTTAGCGATTCTTCAATAGGTAATTCTTCTTTAATAATATTTACCATAAAACCATCCTTTCTTTCTAGGATAGCTTCTTAAACATTAAAAAACTAATCCATTTCTGAATTAGTTTTTTATTAAAACTCGAAAAGTTCGAGCAGATTTCTTTTTGGTAGCGGGAGAGAGACTTGAACTCCCGACCTACCGGGTATGAACCGGTCGCTCTAGCCAGCTGAGCTATCCCGCCAAAAGAACAAGATGATTATAACAAAATATTTCCTGTCATGCAAGTCTTATTTTGTTTTTTTCTTGTCATAGTATTTTTTATTTAAATATTTAACTTTTACGCCTTTTTCTAAAGCAAACATTTTTTTAATACCATCTGGTAAATTTTTCTTGTAAACTTTCATATGCTACCTCCGACAAAGAGATTATATCAAAAAGATGATGATAAAACAAGCCTAAATCCACCTAGCTATCGATATTCTACGTGTTGAATTTTCTAGATAATTATCAAAAATATGTAAGATACTATATACAATAGCTTTTAAACTTTCAAAAAAAGTTAAGCCTTTTTTTATTTTAACATGAACAATTTCACATCGTAATTCTCTTCTAAATTGATAATCATCAATATATCTTCCAAGGACATAATCAATATCGGTGATACTCTTGGTTTCTTGTTCATCTTCTAAATTTACTTTAAATATATAGTCACGGTAAATCGTTATTAATTTTGCTGTGATTTGGTCATCTTTCGCATAGTCAAAGTTTACAATGCGATTAAAATTTGGACACTTTTCTAATACTTCTTTTCCTTTTTCGTTCATCGTACCACCTATCCTTTACTACTCTTACCTAAATGGTACAACAAAAGATGGAAAATAGCAAGGAAAATTGTTATAATAAGACTAGAATTGAGGTGCTTTAAATGAAGAAGAAAAAACGTCTTAAATTAAAGAAAAAAGTTTATTATTTTCTTGCCGTACTCGTCTTTTTCATCGTCCTTGGTCTTCTTTCTTATAACTATTATGAAGAGTATAAATACAAACAAACAACCGAGTACAAACTTCTTACAAAAGGTTATAGCCTAG
This sequence comes from uncultured Bacilli bacterium, assembly GCA_934101275.1. Lineage (GTDB taxonomy): Bacteria > Bacillota_I > Bacilli_A > RF39 > UBA660 > Ventrenecus. Next base: position 9,551 of record CAKOQM010000027.1, on the reverse strand, counting down.
AGGAAACTTCTCTTATTTTTGCAAAGTTAAATGAAGAAAACCAAAAGAAATTAATCGAAGAAAATAAAAATGAGGATGTTTTAAACCTTTTACAGCAAAAATATTTCTTAGAAAAAAACTTAGATACCTATCAAGAATACATCTTAAAAAATAGTGAAAAAGATTATGCCAAAGTCATTTCTTTGGTGAATGTTCATGCAAATCATAAATGGTATCAACTTGATTTAAAGACGGATGAATCCTTACAAGAGAAGATGAATGTAAATAAGTTTTATGCTTTAAGTGAAACCTATGTGCCGGAAGATTTAAAAAATATTTCTCTTTCTTATGCCTACGGAAATGAAGGGGAAAACAAATTAATCGGTTATGCCTATGACAAATTTCTAGAACTTTGGGAGGCAGCGAATAAAGAAGGCTACTATTTGATGGTGACCTCTAGTTACCGTAATTATGAAGACCAAAAAGAAATTTATGATTTCCGTGTTAATACCCAAGGTGAAAGAAAAGCGGATGAAACAGTGGCCCGTCCCAGTCACTCCGAACATCAAACAGGTTTAGTTGTTGATATGACGAGTAAAACAGAACCTCTAGTCGACACTTTTAAGGAAAGTAAAGCTTATGAATGGTTAAAAGAAAATGCTTACAAATATGGCTTTATTGAAAGATATCCTGAAGGTAAAACGTATCTAACCGGTTATAGCCCCGAATCATGGCACTGGCGTTACGTTGGCGAAGATGTAGCCAAAATAATACATGAGGAAAACATTACTTTTGACGAATATTATGCCTTTTATGTTGAAAAATAATTATTTTTCTAAAATACTTTTCACAACGGAAAGTGTTTTTTCTTCGTCATTAGAAGTTATAATATACCACCAATCTTGATAATTAAACTTAGCTTGGTAATAAATGTCATTCCCTGTTTTAGTATAACCTTTCGTTAAGATAAGGGGATGTTTATTTACGAAAGAAGATTCTTTATTAACCAAAGAAGCTATATTAAAATCAAAGGTCAGACAACCAAGAGAGATGCCCTCTAGTTCTTCACTAGAAACGGTAATACTTAATTCGACAAAATTAAAAAAACCATTATTAATAAGTTGATAAATTTTTACTTGAGGTTTTAAGGTATCTATCACTTGTCCTTTTATAAAACCTTCTGACTTGCTTCTATAATTATACAATAAGCGATTAAATTCTTTGGTTTCTTCTTCGCTTAAAGATTCTTCAAAACGTGTGCTTGTATCAATCATTCCTGTATTTTCTAAAGACACACCTCCGTCATTCCAAATAATTTTATCTTCGAAATAATTTTTTTCTACTTTACAGCAAAGTAATAAACCCATTACTAAAACAATAAGACCCCCACTTATCATACCTTTATAAAGACACTCTTTTTGTCTTTTTTTCTGCACAATAATTTGATAATTTTCACTTTGCGAATTTCTCATTGTAAAACTCCTTTCAGTTCTTTAAGGGTTCTATAAATATCATTCTTTACTTTTGCTAAAGAGATATTTAACATACAAGAAATTTTTTCTAAACTAAGCCCATAATAATAAAGATAAAAAGCTTTTTGAACGAGAATATCTTTTGTTTTTATATAATCATAAATCTTTTCTAAATCTATTTTCAGAAGCACCTTGTTATAAGTAGAATTATCCTTATCACTTAATTGTTCATTAAGAGGTAAAGCCTCTTTCATCTTAAATTCTTTTTTAATTAAGTTCCACCCTATTTTATAAAGATAAGCCTCTTTATCAACTATTTTTTTCTTCTTTAAAATTTTGAACATTTTCAAATAAGCCTCTTGTAAAATATCATCTGCATGAGACATATTAGGACTATTTAAAATAATAAAGCGACAAAATTTCAAATAGGTTTGTTCATAAAATTCATTAAATTCTTGCATTTTTCTCACCCTTCACTAAATAAGAGTCTTATTATAAAAAAAAGTTTCAAACTTTCGTAAGAAGCTCTTTAATATTTATTTTTCTATAGCATTTAAAATATGGAAATTGACCATTTTATTGTAAGAAACTACTAATATGAACCGTACTAAAAGAAGAATTTTCCATAATATGATTTAAAACTTCGACCGTATCATCAATCATCACAAAATATTTATCTTCTAAATCAGGATGACTTTCTTTAATCTTTTGCATGACATCTAATTTTTCATCATTATTATAAACAAGATAAACATGACTTGGTAAGATACCATAATGTTTTTCTAAGAAAGACTTTTTTTGTTCATGTTCTACTTCATTATAAACACGTGTCGCGACATAAACATTGTCCTTATTTCTTTCTTTGACAAACTTTTGCATACTCAAAATAGGTCGTATTTCTTCATAAAAATCATGCGTTTGTAAAGCTTGCTGCCACTTTTCATCATCATAAAAATAATGGTTGTACTCTCCTAGCTCTAGTCTGGCTAAAACACCATCCACATCAAAAACATAAATTGTTTTTGGGTTATTAAATAATTCATTAATTTTACTTTCTACCATTTTTATCACCTAATCTCTATCTTATCATCTTTAGAAGGTATTTTAAACATTTAAAAAAGCAAACTTTAAAAAGAATGCTTTATAACCAAACGCCATAAGTAATGGCCGCCATGGCAAGAATTAAACCAACCACATAAAAGGCTTTAACAATATCATTTTCACTGTAACCGAGTTGTTCAAAATGATGATGTAAAGGCGCCATTTTGAAAACTTTTTTATGAAACTTACGAATCGCGATAATTTGAATCATGGAAGATAATGTTTCAACCACGAAAACACCACCGATTAAAGCTAGGGATAACTCATGTCTTGTAATAATGGCAACGGTTGCCATCGCTGCCCCTAAAGAAAGACTTCCCAAATCTCCCATGAAGACTTTCGCAGGATTGGAATTAAAGAGTAAAAATCCTAATAAGGCCCCAACTAAGACGAAACAGAAGATGGCCACTTCTTGATAACCTTCCATCCAGGTGGTATTCCAAGTAATAATACCAAAGGCAACAAAGGCTATCATAGATAATCCTCCACAAAGGCCATCTAAGCCATCTGTGATATTAACCGCATTACTCGTTCCAACCAGTAAAAACAAAATAAAGAGGCCAAAGGTCCAGCCCATTGGTAAAACAAGATTTAAAGACGAGATCTTAAGAACCGGTTCGCCACCATTTTTCATAAAAATATAGAAAAAGATTAAAGCGATAACCATCTGAATTAAAAACTTCGTCGAAATACGTAACCCTTGATTATTATGATATTTTACCTTTAACCAATCGTCGATAAAACCTAAGAATGAATAAGCTAAAAAGACGAAAAGCAAAATAATTAAATTATGATTTAATTCGATACTTCCTCTTAAATAAAGCAAAAACAAGGTAACCAAAACAGGAATAATAAAGATAATTCCGCCCATAGTTGGTGTACCTTCTTTTTTTAAGTGCCTATCACCAATTAATTGACTAACATGTTGACGGAAATTTACTTTTTTCAATAAAGGAATCGCAATAATACCTGTTATGATTGCAAAGATAAAGCCAAGCATCATAGCAAGTGCTGTTTTAGCAAGTATAAGCATATTTTTCACCCCACCTATCCCTATTATACACTATATTTGGAAGGCCTGTCCTTTTTTGTCATTTAATTGACACAATTAGACATTTATCCAAGCATAAGTTGTAAGGTTCCACCTTCTTTAACATACGAGTTTCCTGAAGGACTTTGATAAATAATATTCTCTCCTTCACCGGAGTATTCAAGGTGATATCCTTTTAAACTTTTCTTGGCCTCTTCCACAGTCATTCCTGTGACATCCGGAATTTTTTGATATTTGATATCATTCCAATTATATTCACGAGGCATCGCCTCTTCTGAACTTTCTATATCTAAAACCGAAATGGCCGTTTCTAAAATAGATTTAGCAATAGGAGCGGCGACGACTCCTCCATACTGTGTCACACCTTTAGGATTATCAATAGAAACATAAACAACGATTTTAGGATTATCCGCAGGCATAAAGCCAATAAAAGATAAAATATAATTGCCATCTAAATAATGTCCATTTTCTACTTTTTGAGCTGTCCCTGTTTTACCCCCAACACGGTAATTTTCAATGTAGGCATTTCTTCCCGAACCGTTTGCCACAACACTTTCTAAAGCAAATCGAGCGAGTTTACTACTTTCTTCACTTATCACCGTTTTTCTGACCACAGGTTCATTTAATTTTACAATGGATTTAGTCTCAGGTTCTTCTAAACTTTTCACCACATACGGTTTTAAAAGAAGACCATTATTCACCACCGCTGAAACCGCAGTAATTTGCTGAATGGGTGTCACACTAATACCTTGGCCAAAACTCGTTGTGGCAAGTTCCACAGGTCCCATCCTATTTGGATTAAACAAAATACCACTGGATTCCCCATTCAAATCGATACCCGTTTTTTCACCAAATCCAAACTCTTTAATATACTGCATTAATTTTTGGACGCCAAGTTTATTTCCTAAGGAGACAAAGCCAGGGTTACAACTATTTTCAACGACGTTTAAATATGTCTGAGCACCATGACCACCACTTTTCCAGCAGTGAATAGTCGCACCATCCACGGAAACAGAACCTGAATCAAAATAGGTATCTTCAAATAAATTGACTGTTTTTTCTTCTAAAGAAGAAGCAAGCGTCATGATCTTAAAGGTTGAGCCAGGTTCATAGGTCATCCAGATCGGCAAATTACGATTAATTGTTTCCGTATCATAATTTTGGTAATTATTAGAGTCAAAATTAGGACGCGAAGCCATTGCTAAAACTTCCCCGGTGGTAGGATCCATAGCAATAGCAAGGGCATGCTCTGGATTATATTTCATCACGGCATTATCCAGTTCTCTTTCAACAGCAAGTTGTAAATCTAAATCAATAGTAAGCGTCATGTTTACACCATTTTGAGGTTCTTCATAAACTTCTGATAATTCTAAGCGATTTCCTTTACCATCCGAAAAATATTTTATAGCGCCATTTTCGCCGGTCAAATATTTATCATAAGTGAGTTCAAGACCTGAAAGACCTTGATTATCAATTCCAACATAGCCTAAAACATGGGATAATAAAGAACCATAAGGATAATACCTTTTGCTTTCCTTAACAAGATAAACCCCATCCAAATGAAGTTCTTCTATTTGCGAAGCAATATCATAGGAAAGTTGTCTTCCTTCTGGGTGAACACGTTCGATACTTGTTTTTTTGGTCATGTGAGCAAGCATATCATCATAATTGCAATTTAAAATAGTACTTAATTTTTCCGCGACATCTTCTGCATTTTTTATTTGATTGGGAATTAAAACAAGCGAAGTCGTTGTTAAATTTGTTGCCAAAACACGCCCTTTACGATCATAGATTTCACCACGATCAGCACCAATAGGAAGCTTACGACTCCATAGACTCTCTGCTAAAGTACTTAACTTATCATAGGAAAACACTTGAATATAAAAAACTCTTACAACAATAATAACAATTAAACAGAAAACAAGTAGGAAAAAAAAGCGTATACGTGTGTGGATATCAGAAAAAAACATAGCATCACCTATGTCAATTTATGTTTATTTAATTAATTTTATTAAAATATGATTTTTTTGGAAAAGCTTAATGTTTTTTCTTCTTCATAATTTTTTAAATATTGTTTCAAAAAATATATTTTATCAAGATCATTTTCAAACAGGATATCACAAAATTCTAATGCCTTTTTTAAATGAATATACTTATAAAAAAGAATTCTTCCATCCGTGATAGGATGTTTTTTCAATAATTCATAATAATTTACCCACTCTTTATTATTTTTTTTTGCCTTTAATATTAAGAAAACACCTAAGTTAATGTTGTTCTGCCATATTCTTTCATCACAAGTACCATTTGGTCCACGGTATTCAATTGTACTATGATAAAACATTTTATCTAGTGAAGAAAAACGGGCATCAAGAAAATTTATAGCATAAGATCTGGATAGCGGTAATTTATCATATAAAGTAATATTAGTTTGAAAATTTTTAATTTCATCTAAATAAGAACATAACAAAGAAGCAAGAGGTGCTGCATATGTTTTAGCTGTTGTTCTTTCCCTTATTCTTTCCCCATAGAAAAAACGCATAATGATATCTTCATAATAAGTATAGAAAAAAAGGAATTGTTTCCATGAAGAAAGATCTGCACCCAGAACATGGGCACCAATGTGAAAATGAGAAGCAGCATGGTAATAAAAGTTTGCTTTTTCTCTTTTTAACTCCACTAAAATTTTTTTTAAAGTTTGCCAATCTTTTTTTGTATTATAAAAAACAGGCGAGACAATTTCTAATCCATTACGTAAGGATGTATCTTGTTTTATTTCCCAGTTTGGGTATTCTTTTAAATATTTTTCTATATTCTTTAATTTAACATTTTCAACCTCAATCTCTGTCCCTATAGAAATATTTTCAGAATCAAAATTTAAAGTATCACGATATAAAAAAGGTGTTTTTTGCATTTCGTCTAAAAATTTTTTTAGTTCGAAAGAGTTTAATTCAGATAATTTTGTCATACGAAGATTCCTTTTCATCTGTTTGTAATAAGATCCTATTTTCTTTTTTTAATCTCAATAGTTCTTCCCTATAATTAACATCATAAGAATAATACTCAACATCTTTTAAATACTCTATTTTGGCATCCAAAAGTGAATCATATGAATCAATCCCTAAATAATTTATCATAAACTTAAATAATTTGCCAATTTTTTGAACACCAAAAAGGTATAAAAACGTCCAAAAAACATTCTCAGCAATAGATTCATAATTACCTTTATAATTACTAAAGAAAAATTGGGCAACAGGATTAATTAAATCCAATAAGATTTTTTCTTTTTCATCCATTATAAAGGGCGTAACATGATATTGTTTTTGGATATAAAATAATATAATAGATGCAGAACATGTTGGAAAAACACGATAAATTTTTTTCAACGAAAGTAGCATGTTTTTTTGACATTGCAGTTTAAAATAAGCCAGTTTACAATACTTATTAGCAAACTCTAATTGTTTAATTTCTTGTTCTAACTTTTTCATCCATTCTTCAGTTGTCATATCTTCTCCTTAAAATTTTGCCATAATCTTTATCATCAATCTCTTTCCAATTTTAAAGTTTGGAAAAAGTTATAGAATAAAATAAATAATAAAGATCCCGAGTAATCTAATAACACATCTAAAAAAGAAGGTCCACGATGGGGAACAAATGACTGATGAAATTCATCACTAGAAGCGTAAAGAAAACAAAAAAACATAACTAAGGCTATTTCTTTAGCACCAATCTTTTTATATTGTAATATTAAATGAACAAGTAAAAAACTAAGAATAAAATACTCTGAAAAATGAGCTAATTTCCTCAATAAAGATATTAAAAAAGTGATTTTATCTGTCGATATTCCATGAAAAATATTTTCTATAATGCCCTTTGATAAGCTTGAACTTTCACTACCCGTTTGACTTGAAAAATAAAAAATTAAGACCGCCCAAAAAAGGAATAAAATCCAGGCAACAATTTTTTTGTACTTCATATTAAAACTTCTTTCTAAAACAGATTGATTATACAAAAAGAAAGGAAGTAATGTCAATTTTTTTGTTTTAAATAAGTGACTGTTCCAAAAAACTATAATAACTATTTTTACCGATAATAACATGATCTATCAAAGGAATAGATAAAAGCTCACCTGCCTCCTTTAATTTTTCCGTAAATTTTATATCTTCTTTACTTGGCTCAACATTCCCACTTGGATGATTATGAATAGCTATTATTTTAACGGCATTATTTAAAATAGCTTCTTTAAAAATATCTCTAGGATGCACAATACTTTGGTTAGCGGTTCCCATAAAAATAATTTTTTCTTTTAATACTTCATTTTTGCTATTTAAAAATAAAGTTAAAAATTTTTCTTGATCTTCATTATAAAAATAACCTTTGTAATAGTGATAAACGTCTTTTGTTTCGCGTATTTTTTTATTTTCCCAAATTATAGGCTCATTAAGTCGCCTGCCAAGTTCGATAGCAGCCATTAAACTAATAGCTTTTGTTGTACCAATGCCCTTTAAACGCGTTAAGCTAGCAAGTCTTAAATTTTTTAAGCCTTCTGTTTTACCGATTTCATTATATAATCGTACGCTTAAATCTTTAGCCGATTCTTCTTTGGTTCCCGTTTTTATAAGAATAGCAATAAGTTCTGGAATGGTTAAGCTCTCGACACCATGACATATTGCTTTTTCTCTTGGTTTTTCCTCATTTGGTAATTCTTTAATTTTAAGACTCATTTTGTACCACCACTTTTAATAATTTTTCATTTATCTTTTTTAAAGATTCAACATCTGTCACTTTTTCTAACAAAAGAACATATTTATTGTACGCATCTTCATCATACAAAATATTCATTTGTTTTTTATAGTATAAAACGCCTTCATTTTGCAAATAATTTTCAATTGAAGACATTTTATCCTCTTCCTTTGAAATACCCGCTAAAACATAATAAGTATCTTTACTTTTATAAATAACAGCTCCATCGATTTGAGACATTTTTTCAATAGCATTTCCATAATTTTTAAAGACACCTAATTGTAAAATATACATCGAATCTGTTGTCATCTTTTTTTCTTCTTTTAAAGCTAAAGCCGGTACAGCTAATATCGCTCCAACTAAAATAGCTAAAAATAAAATTATAATTTTCTTTTTCATATTTCCTCTTTTTAAAGATAACATATTTTGAAATTATTTTTTGTCGAAAAAAAGGACATAGTTCTGTCCTACTCAATTCATTTATTCTGATTCTATAAGATACTATCTTTTAGTTTTAAAATATCCTCTTCAGAAAGACTCGTGATACTTATTATATCATTTATAGGAATATTTCTTTTAAGCATCTCTTTGGCTATCTCGATACTTCGTTCTTTTTTGCCTTCTTCTTTTCCTTCAGACTTACCAATATCAATACCAGCAGCTAAACCAGCATCATTCGCTTCTTTTAGTTCGGTAGCTCGACACTTTTCTTCATCTTCTTCTTTTGTCATATAACTAAAGAATTCTGGGTCTTCATTTACTTTTTTTACTTCATTCATAAATTTGATCACCTTTCTATCTCTTGGTAACTTAGCCAAGTCTTCTTCATTTAAATCAAGCATAATTAAATACTTAAATTTCTCAATGTTTACTTCGTCTTTAGCATACCAATAATTTAAGACTTTGTCCATATTCCATTCAACAATTTTAAAATTACGAACAAAGTTTTTTTCACCATCTGTAAGCATATACGTACGACAAATTTTAGCATCATTTTTTAACATGCCATAGGTAAGATTTAATTGAATAATTAAAGTATCTTCAGAATACATTTCACCTGTTAAAGTATAACGACTATAAACGTTACATAAAAAAGCTAAGTTACGACAATGAAGGTAATCTTTTCTTTCGGAGTTAATCTCAATACCAATATAACCTTGATCGGTTTTTAAAAGTAAGTCACAGTACTTTTTTCTCGTTCCTATATT
>CAKOQM010000026.1 GCA_934101275.1 uncultured Bacilli bacterium | reverse complement strand
TAAAAAGAATAAAGAAACAATGTTTCACGTGAAACATATATGAAAAGAATAAAGAACCAATGTTTCACGTGAAACATATATAAAAAGAATAAAGAACCAATGTTTCACGTGAAACATATATAAAAAGAATAAAGAAACAATGTTTCACGTGAAACATATATGAAAAGAATAAAGAACCAATGTTTCACGTGAAACATTATAAAGTGAATATGTGTAAAAATAAGCACTTGCAAATATGTTATAGATTTGATATCATTTATTCGTGCAACAAATATAGTGTAACCTGGTCAGGATCGGAAGATAGCAGCCACATCATTTCCTATTTGTGTGCACTTTTTTTATGGGGTGAAATAATGAATTATATAGAAATATGTATGGAAGAAGCTAAAAAGAGCTTGTTAACAGAGGATGTTCCTATTGGGGCACTTATTGTTTTAAATGACGAAGTTATAGCGTATGGACATAATACGAGGGAAGCTTGTCATTCGGTATTAGGTCATGCTGAGATAAACGCTATAGAAGAAGCTACTAGAAAGTTACAGAGATGGAACTTAAGTGATTGCGAGATGTATGTTACCTTAGAACCGTGCAGCATGTGCAAGGAAGTTATTAAGCAAACACGAATTAAAAAAGTTTACTATTTGCTATCAAAGCCTTTAGAAAAAAAGGAATATAATAAGACAGAGATACAGAAGTCAGAAGATAGAAAATACGAACAAATGTACGCTAATATACTATCTGATTTTTTCAAAAAAAGAAGGTAATATGTGATATAATTAACATGTTCGAGGAGGCAGCCATATGAATTATAAAGTGTTATACCGTAAGTACCGGCCTGATAAATTTGAAAACATAATTGGTCAGGATTATTCTATTCAAATGTTAAAAAACTCAATTATCCACAATAAGATATCTCATGCTTATTTGTTTACAGGGCCACGTGGAACAGGTAAAACTTCTACGGCCAAAGTATTTGCTAAGACAATCAATTGTTTAAATCCTATAAATGGGGAGGCCTGTGGTAAGTGTGAAGCATGTCTTTCTTTTGCGACAAGTCCTGATATTATCGAGATTGATGCTGCTTCAAATAATGGCGTTGACGACATTAGAGAGCTAATTAATAACGTTAAAATAGCTCCATCAGAAGGAAAATATAAAATATATATCATTGATGAAGTTCATATGATGACGACAAGTGCTTTTAATGCCTTGTTATTAACATTAGAGGAACCACCTAGTCATGCTGTTTTTATTATGGCAACAACTAATGTAGAAAACGTTCCAATAACTATCTTGTCTCGTTGTCAACGCTTTAACTTTCAAAAAATATCCCTTGATAATTTAAAGAAACAAATTCGTAAAATTTGTGATTTAGAAAATATTAAAATAACAGAAGACGCTATTGAAGAAATTGCTTATTTATCGGAAGGTGGTTTACGTGATGCTTTAAGTCTTTTAGATCAACTTTCAAGTAATGAAGAAGAAATAACATCCGAAAAAATATTAGAAAACTATGGTTCTATATCTGCTAAATTTGTTAAAGATTTACTAAAAAATTTAGCAGACAATAATGTTCAGTATGTTGTTAATAGTCTTAAGGAGCTTGAAGATTCTTCAAGTGACTATAAAATTTTTATAAAAAAAGTTGTCCAAGAATTAACCCATATCGCGGTTCTTGTTAAAGTAGGTAGTTATCAAGGTTCTTTTCATTTTAAACAAATTAAAACACTTATTTTTGATTTAAATGAGATTTTAAACAAAATAAACATTAATGTTAATCCTTATCAACTTATTGAAATCGTTTTATTAAATGCGATTCCTGAAGAAAATTTAAATACAGCAACGGTTATATTAGAAGAAGAACCTAAAAAAGAAGAAAAGGATATAGTTTTGGAAGAACCTATTGATGTTCCTTCAACAAATGAACCTGAAAATAACAACATGAGGTATATAACAGAACTCAAAAAAATTCGTGTTAATAACTGCTTTGTTGGGGCTAAAAAGGACTTATTAACAAAGAATCAACAAATATGGCAAGAAACTATTCAAAGTCATAATGTGGATAAACGTTTTTTATCATTAATTTTGGATTCGCAACTTGTAGCGTCTTCTAATACCAATGCTATTGTTGTGACAAAGTTAGCTAGTACGGCTAATTTAATAAATAATCAGATAGACAAACTTGAAGCTTCTTTAAAATTATCTTTCCATATTATTGCTTTAAGTTTAGAAGAATGGAATAAGGAAAAAGCAAGCTATATCCAAAACTTGAGAAATAAACAAGAATATCATTATATTGATGAAACTACCATTGAAGCTTTAAAGCCTGTCGAAAAAAGTAATGATATTGAAGAAATAACCACAAATGTTTTTAATAGTGATAAAATAGAGATTGTATAATTAAGAAAGAAGGAAAATGAATATGAATATGCAAAGTATTATGCAACAAGCGCAAAGAATGCAAAGAGACATTCAAAAAAAGAAGGAAGAAATTAATCAAAAATTATTTCCCGGGAAATATGAATTCGTTGAAGTTGTTCTAAATGGTAAGAAAGAGCTTACTAAAATAACAATAAATAAAGATAGTTTAGATAAAGAAGATATTGAAATGCTTGAAGATTTTATTGTTTTAGCTCAAAAAAATGCTTTAGCTGATATTGATAAAGAATTCCAAAGTAAAATGGGCCAATATGCTGGCATGCTTGATGGATTAATGTAGTATGAATTCAGTTTATCCGGATAGTTTAGAAGAAATCATTAATTTTTTTAAAAAATTTCCTGGTATTGGCGAAAAAAGTGCAGAAAGAATGGCTTTAGCTGTTCTAGATATTCCCTTAGAAGAAATAGAAATGGCAAGTCACGCTTTGTTAGAAGTTAAGAATAAACTTCATCCTTGTTTAGTATGTGGAAATCTTACTGATAGAGATATTTGTCCAATATGTTCGGATGAAACCAGAAAAAAAGAACTTATTTGTGTTGTTGAAGATTATAAAAGTATATACGCTTTTGAAAAAGCCGGTAATTTTAAGGGCGTCTATCATGTTTTAAATGGATTAATATCGCCTATCGACGATATTGGTGTGGATGATATTAATTTGACTCCTCTTTTAAAAAGAGTAAAGGAAATGAATCATCCAGAGTTAATTTTAGCTTTAAAAGGAACTATTGAAGGAGAAACAACAACTTTATATATAAATAAGCTTTTTGAAGGACAGGAAGTTAAAATATCAAGATTATCTTATGGTCTACCAAGTGGAGCTGAGATTGATTATTTAGATATGTTTACCTTAGATAAGGCTTTAAATGATAGAAAGATAATTTCAGAATAAAATCTGGAATTTTTTCATATCTTTTACAAAGGAACTGAAAGCATGAAAAAACTAAAAAATTTTGTTAAAAAAGTAGTTTTTGCCTTTTTGCTGTTATATGGACTTAATTATTTTATTACTTCTTTACATATTTATATTCCCATTAATATAATTACTGTTGGGATAGTAACTTTGCTAGGTATACCGGGTCTTTCTTCTTTAATTATTTTGTTTTTTATTGTAAAATAATTAAAGGTGATGCCTATGGAAACATCCGGCTTAAATACGTTGTATCATGAATACATGAGTAATCGACTTTCTCATGCTTTTTTGCTTGAAACAAATAATCAAGAAGAGTGTTTAAATGACCTTTTGAACTTTTTAAGTAAAATTAACGAAACGGATAATGACGAAGAAAACACAAAATTAAAACATTTATTATTAACGGAAAGTTTACCAAGTTTAATAATTATTCGTCCGGATGGTAATACCATAAAAAAAGAGCAAATTATTAATTTAAAGAATTCTTTTCAGACAAAACCAATTTTTTCAAAATATAATATGTATGTTATTTTGAATGCTGAGGACTTAAATCCCTCAAGTGCTAATACTATTTTAAAGTTTTTAGAGGAACCTGAAGATAATATTTTAGGCTTCTTTATTACGGACAATAAAGAAAATATAATCGATACCATTAAAAGTCGTTGTGAAATTGTAAGAGTAAATTATCAAAAAGAAGTGCTTTCTAGTCTTCCTAAAGTTTGGCTTGATTTGGCAATTAATTACATAAAGGAGTATGAAACGGCTGGTGACTATACCTTGATTTATAATAAACAAGTATTAATGCCACTTATTCATGATAAAAAGGAATTGAAATATTTGTTTCAGGCTTTATTTGATATTTATTATCATCTTTATTTATGTAAATTAAAAAGTGAAAATTTAAAAGAAGAATATAGGGATTTACAATTTTTATTAAAAAAAGAAGCGAGCTATTTCTATAGTCAAATTCGATTTATTTCTAATATTTTAGATGATTTGAATTTTAACTTAAATACGGCTCTTCTTTTGGACCGATTTGTTTTAGAAAGTAGGTGTTAAAGTGAATATATATGAAGTTGTTTTTAAAGATAAAGGAAAAGGTTATTATTTTAAAATAGAAAATGTTTTTATTCCTAATAAAGTTACCGTTATTGTAGAAACAGAAAAAGGCTTACAATTTGGTAAAGTCATTCGTAAAATAACTGACGCTAATATAAAAGAAGAAGATATTAAGAAAATTATTCGTATCGCGACTAAGAAAGATTATGAACAATATTTAAGAAATTTAAAAGATGCGGAAGAAGCTTTACAAACAGCTAAAAAAGAAGCTAAAAAAAATAAGTTGGATATGAACTTTGTTGATGCCTCTTTTACCTTTGATCGTAAACAATTGCTTTACAATTTTTATGCAGATCAAAGAGTTGACTTTCGAGAACTAGCAAAAATCCTTGCGGCCAAATATAAAACACGTATTGAACTTCGGCAAATAGGTGCCCGTGATAAGGCAAGTGAAGTCGGTGGTATTGGGATATGTGGCCGAAAACTTTGTTGTTCAGGATGTTATAAAGTCAATACATCTATTACGATGCAAATGGCTAAGAATCAAAACATTGCTTTAAATCCTTCCAAAATCAATGGTGTTTGTGGCCGTCTTTTATGTTGTTTGTCTTATGAAGATGATGAATATGTTAGATGTAGTAAAAATTTACCTAAAGTTGGGGATAAAGTTAACCTTAAAGAAGGTGAAGGTAGAGTTACTCAGGTTGATATCCTAAATAGAACATATAAAGTCTTGGTCGATGAAGAACTTATCGAGGTACAGGATGAAAATGAACAAAACTCTTAATTGGCTTTATGATTACCCTAATCTAAAAGTTTATCAATATGAAGAGGCCTTTAAATTTTCTTTGGATTCCATTTTGTTGTTTGAATTTGCTGAGATAAAACAAAGTGATGAAAAGATTATTGATTTTTGTACAGGTAATGCCGTTATTCCTATTTTAATCACAAATAAATATCATAAAAATGTCATTGGTGTAGAATATCAACCTGAAATTTTTGAATTAGCCCAGGAATCGGTTAACCAAAATGGTATGGGAAATAATATTTCTCTAATAAAGGATAGTGTTTTGAATCTTCAGAATTATTTCCCGGGAAATAATTTTGATGTTATTTTATGTAATCCCCCTTATTTTAAGTACTCAAGTACGAGTCATATTAACAAAAATGAATTAAAAAGTATTGCACGTCATGAAATTACAATAAAATTAGAAGATATTTTTAAAATGGCTAAATATTTGCTTAAAGATAAGGGTAAACTATACATGGTTCATGTTCCAAGTCGTATTGACGAACTTATTGTTTATGCTAATAAATATGGTTTTGCTGTTAAGGAATTACAATTTATTCATGCTAAAATAACATCAAAACCAGAAATGATTTTAATTACATATGTTAAAAGTGGTAATTTTGGCACGAAAGTTTACGCACCAATTGATATTCATAATCTAGAAACGTATCAAAATATATTTAGGAGGTAGTAAAAGTGAAGCTTATTGCAGGTTTAGGTAATCCGGGAAAAGAATATGAAAATACAAGACATAATGTTGGATTTATGGTTTTAGATTCTTTTCTTACGGATTTTACATTAGAAAAAAAATTCCAAGCATTATTAAAAACATGTAATATAGAAGGAGAAAAATGTCTTTTTGTTAAACCTTTAACGTATATGAATGAGAGTGGTCTAAGTGTAGGCAAAATTGCAAAATATTATAACATTCTTCCAGAAGATATCTTGGTTATTCAAGATGACATGGATTTACCTTTTGGACGTCATAAAATAAAAATAAATAGTAGTGCTGGTGGTCATAATGGAATTAAATCAATTATCCATGCTTTAGGTACGGATTCTTTTGCGCGTTTAAAAATAGGTATTGCCCATGACAAAGGTGGCGATGCTATTCATCATGTATTAGGTAAATTTTCCAAAGATGAAATGAATTATTTTAAAGATAATTATTCTCTTTATAAAGAAATTATTTATTCTTTTGTCCAAAATGGTATTCCAAAAACAATGAATAAATATAACACAAAGTAGGTGGTTTGATGAAAAAATTTGCGGAGTTTGAGTATAAGAACGGTTCTATTATTGAAGGTTTAACATTAGAGCTTTCTTATCGTTATATTATAAATTATTTTAATAAACAAGATGATTCCCTTATTATAGTTACGACAAATTTATATGATGCCAATAAAATAGAATATTATTTGGAAACTTATACCGATAATGTTTATCTTTTTCCTATGGATGACTTTTTAACATCTTTAGCTTTAGCGGTATCTCCTGAATTAAAGCTTAAACGTTTGGAAACTTTAGAAAAAATAAGTAATCAAAAATGTATTGTTGTGACGAATATGATGGGCTATTTAAAATTAAATCCGCCTCGTGATTATCAAAAATCTTTATATCAAAAAATAACCCTTAATATGGATATTAATCGCGACACACTTGTCGAAAAGCTTGAGAATTTAGGTTATAATCGGGATTCCATGGTTACTTCAACGGGCGAATATGCCGTTCGTGGTTTTGTCTTGGATGTTTTCCTTGTGGATGAAAAGCATCCGATAAGAATTGAATTTTTTGGAGATACAATTGAAAGCATTCGTTATTTTGATGAAAATACCCAAAGAACCATTGAAAAGGTAGATGAAATAACCTGTAAACCAGTGGATGAAATCCCGACAACACAGACCAATTCCTTATTGGACTATCTTCCTAATAGTACAGTTTTTTATTATGATTATCCTCAAATAATGACGGCCTATACGGGGTTACTTGAAGAAAAAGAAAATTATTTAAAAGAACAGAACTTAGAAGATAAAAAGTATTTTTATGCTTTAGAAGAATTACAACCAACCAAAGAAATTTATATAAATACAATTATAAATGAAATGATAAAAGCAAATGTTTGTCAGTATAAAACCTTGGATATTGAAAACTTTAAAGGAGATTTTAACAAATTAAAATCTTTTGTTGAAAAAAATTTATTGCAAAAGAAAACGATAGCTTTTTTCCTTTCAACAAGTGAACAGGTAGAGGAAATTAAAGATTTGTTTGATGAAAAAGTGATTATAACTAAGGAAGATGAACTTTTTCCTGGTAAAATCAATGTTGTTAAAAGTAAGATTAATAAAGGTTTTATTTGGGATGACTTAATTGTTATATCTGAATATGATATTGAAGAAGTTAAAGAAAAAGTTGTTTATAAAAATAATTTACATATTGGTAAAAAAATTAGAAGCTTAGATGCCATTCAAACGGGCGATTATGTTGTTCATAGGGCACATGGTATTGGTATTTATACGGGTGTTGTTACTTTAACGGTGGGTGGTTTAAAAAAAGATTACCTTCAAATAGCGTACTTAGGTAATGACCGTGTTTACGTTCCGGTTGAAAAAATATCGAGTATTTATAAATATAGTGATAAGGACGGGACGAAGCCTCAAATTAATAAATTAAATTCTTCTTCATGGCAACGTAAAAAACAAGCCATCCAAAAGAAAATTAAAGATATTTCTGGTGAACTTATTAAATTATATGCCTTACGTAATAGTGTTCAAGGAGAAGCATACAAGGATTTTGCGGAAGAAAATATGTTTGCTCATGACTTTATATATGAACCAACGAAAGATCAGCAACATGCCATTGATGATATTTTAAAAGATTTAGATTCAAAAGTACCTATGGACCGTTTACTTTGTGGGGACGTTGGCTTTGGCAAAACAGAAGTTGCCTTTCGAGCAATGTTTAAAACAATTTGTAATAATAGACAAGTTATGTATCTGTGTCCAACAACTATTTTATCTAAACAACAATATGAATCCGCGTTAGAAAGATTTAAAAATTTTCCTGTGGAAATTCGTCTTTTTAATCGTTTTACCTCAGCTAAAGAAGCCGCGGAAATTTTAAAAGATTTAGAAAGTGGAAAAATTGATATTATTTTTGGGACGCATCGTTTATTATCTGATAAGATAAAGCCTAAAAAATTGGGATTACTGGTTATCGATGAAGAACAACGATTTGGGGTAACTCATAAAGAAAAAATTAAAAATTTAAAAAAAGATGTCAATGTTCTAACCTTATCTGCCACTCCTATTCCAAGAACCTTAAAAATGAGTTTATCCGGTTTAAGAGATTTGTCTATTATTGATACCCCACCAGTCAACCGTTATCCTATTCAAACGTATGTAATCCCAGAAAGTGATACCATTGTAAAAGATGCCATTTATAAAGAATTAGGTCGCAATGGTCAGTGTTTTGTTTTATATAATCGGGTTGATACGATTGAAAAAGCTGTTAGTAACTTGCAATCTCTGGTTCCAGAAGCACGAATTGAATATGCGCATGGTCGTTTAAATAAAGAGGAACTTGATAAGATTATGGAAGATTTTATCAATCATAAATTTGATATTTTAGTAAGTACCACGATTATTGAAACGGGTATTGATATACCAAATGCTAATACTTTAATTATTTATGATGCTGACCGCTTTGGTCTAAGTCAACTTTATCAGTTAAGAGGAAGAGTTGGGCGAAGTAATAAAATTGCTTATGCTTACTTATTATATGATAAAAATAAGATGCTTAATGATGATGCGGTTAAAAGATTACAAGCCATCCGTGATTTTACTGAACTTGGTAGCGGTTATAAAATTGCAATGCGTGACTTGTCCATCAGGGGTGCCGGAGATTTACTAGGAAGTGAACAAGCAGGCTTTGTTGATACCGTTGGTATAAGTCTTTATATGAAAATGATTGAAGAGGAAATGAAACGACTAAAAGGTGAAATGGTTGAAGATGATGAGGAAAGTGATTCACTTATTAAGGTGGAAACACACATTTCTGATACCTATGTTTCTGATGAAGAAATTAAAATTGAAATTCATAAAATGATAAATGAAATTGATTCTTATCAAAAATTAGAAGACGTTAAAAAGACCTTAGAAGACCGTTTTGGCCAAATTACAAAAGAAATAGAAATTTATATGTACGAAGAATGGTTTGAAAAGCTTGCCGAACGTTTAAAAATAACGAAAGTTACGCAAAATAATCGTTTTGTCTTATTGTGGATACCTGAAGCGATGTCAAGTAAGATAAAAGGTGATAAGCTTTTCTTAGAAGCTTTTAATATAAATCAAAATTTTGAAATTAAATATGAAAACAATGAAATTGGTATCAAATTAAATATTATAAATTTAGATAGACATTTTGTTTATTATCTTGTCCCATTAATTCAGAGAATCTGTGATGATTTATCCGTATAAAAAAAGTAGGTTTCTCCAAACTAAGTAAGTAGAACGGAGTGAATACTTTGAAAGAAACAGGAATTATTCGTAAGGTCGATGAATTAGGTCGAATTGTTCTTCCAAAAGAAATACGTAAAACATTAGGTATTAAAGATGGTGAAGATTTAGAAATTTATGTTAAAGATAAGACAATTTACTTACAAAAATATTCGCGTTTATGGGGCTTAAAAGATATTGCCTCCTATCTTGTAGATAACGCGAAAGAACAAATGAATTTAGATATGGCTATTTCAGATAAAGAAGAAATTATTGCAAGTAGTGACTTTTTGCAGCAAGGTTTAAAGCTTCCTTCTTCTTTTTCCAAGCTTTTAGAATCTTTTGAAGAATATGAATCTATCAGCGAAGAAACAAATTTTGATAAAACGGGTTGGTGGTATATTAAACCTATTAATATTCATGGAGATATGACTGGTTTTATTATTCTATATAATAAGGAAAGGATTCTCCCTTTTATGAAAAGTTTTCTTTCTTTTCTAGAAAAAATCATTGTAAATAAAATTGACATTATGTGATTTTGTGCTAAAATTGATGTTAATCAACGACGAAGGAAAGAGTAAATAACAAAAACGTTGCAGAGAGTTTATGGTGGGTGCAAATAAACACGTTTTATTGTTGAAGATGGCTCTGGAGTTGAAACGAATTTCTTGCGTTAAAAGAAAAAGTGCATGAATAATCATGAATTAAGGTGGTACCACGGGTTAACTCGTCCTTTAGTTCATGATTTTTTTAATTAAATTATTTCCCGGGAAATAATTTATAGGAAAGGAAGAAGAAAAAATGAAACCAAAATACTATATTGCCACGGCTATTGCTTATGCTTCAGCCAAGCCTCATATTGGTAATACTTATGAAATAGTCTTAGCTGATGCCATTGCGCGTTATAAAAGAAGTCGTGGTTATGATGTTTATTTTCAAACGGGAACCGATGAACATGGGGAAAAAATAGAACAAAAGGCTGTAAATGCGGGAATGACACCTCAAGAATATGTCGATAATATTTCCCGGGAAATAAAAAATATCTGGGATATTATGAATACAAGCTATGATAAGTTTGTTAGAACGACAGATAAACACCATAAAGAAGTCGTTCAACACATATTTGAATACCTTTATAATAAAGGCGATATTTATCTTGGAAAATATAATGGTCTTTATTGTACACCTTGTGAATCTTTTTGGACAGAATCACAACTTGTTGATGGCAAATGTCCTGACTGTGGCAGAGATGTAGAACCTCGTTGTGAAGAAGCTTATTTCTTTAAAATGAGTCAATATCAAGATAGACTTATTGAATATATTGAAACCCATCCTGATTTTATTCAACCTGTTGCACGTAAAAATGAAATGATTAACAATTTCTTAAAACCAGGTTTACAAGACTTATGTGTTTCTAGAACCACTTTTGACTGGGGTATTCGTGTTCCTTTTAATGATAAACATGTTGTTTATGTTTGGATTGATGCTTTAACTAACTACATTACAAATATTGGTTACGATGTAAATAACGAATCAGAAGAATTCAAGAAATGGTGGCCTTGTGATTTACATTTAATTGGTAAGGATATTATTCGTTTCCATACTATTTATTGGCCAATTTTGTTAATGGCACTTGATTTACCATTACCTAAACAAATTTTTGGCCATCCATTTCTTTTAATGAATAACGATAAGATGAGTAAAAGTAAAGGAAACATTTTATATGCGGATGATTTAGTTAAACTATTTGGAGTAGAGGCTGTTCGATACTATTTACTTCATGAAATACCTTTCCAAAGTGATGGAACAATTAATTATGAACTCATTATCGAAAGGATTAATAGTGATTTAGCTAATATTTTAGGCAATTTAGTGAATCGAACAATTTCTATGTCTCAAAAATATTTTGAAGGATATATTACTAATAAAAATGTAAAAGAAGATATGGATGCTGATTTTATAAAAGCTATTAAAGAATTACCAAAAGAAGTCGATCAATCTATGGAAAAATTAGAAATTGGATCAGCTATTGACAAAATCTTTGATGTGTTAAGAAAATCTAATAAATATATTGATGATACAACACCTTGGGCTTTAGCCAAAGATGAAAGTAAAAAAGACCGTTTAGAGACTGTTTTGTATCATTTACTTGAAAGTATTAAGGTTTGTGCAACTGAACTTTCTTCTTTCTTACCAGATACATCCAAAGAAATTTTAAGACAATTAAATATAGTTTCTTCAAATAATTATGAAGAAAGTAATCAATATGCTGTTTGTAATCCTGAACCAATCTTTATGCGAATTGATATGGCTAAAAAATTAGAAGAAATAAAAGCCAACAAATAAAAAGTTACTGCGAAAGTAAATTTTATGGTTCTATAGCATTTAGTTATGGTGAAAAAATTTATCGAGATTTTTTATGAATAGAAAAGAGTCATTTTCAGAAAATTATGGCACAATGCGATTAGTAAAAAATATTGTAAGGGTCTGATTAAATAACTTATATTAATCAGACTAAAAAAGTATTAACTATCATTGATAAAAATATAACTTCGTTAACTTTAAAAGACAGCGAAAGACTTATAAAATAATGCAAAAAGGCCGTAAAGGCCTTTTTTTGGAACCTAGACAAGGAAAGTTTATTCTGATAAAATTATTTTAGGTAAGGGTGATACAAAATGTTTGGAAAAATCTTATATATAAGTGATAATATTGCCTATATTGAAAATAAAATGAGTGATGATGTTAGTAGTGATTTATTAAATTTACACTTAATCTTTGAAAAAGATAATCATAAAATTTTAAGTGAAATCACGGAAGTCAAAGAAGATGAAATAAGAGTTAAATTCTTAGGCGAATTTGTCGACGGACATTATTACAATGGTATTTTAAGAAAGGCTAGTTTAGATAGTCATATTAGGACGATAAACGATGAGGAATTAAAAGAATTATTTGGGGTAGAATCGGACAAAACATTTGTTTTGGGTATGAGTGCTACCTATAAAGACCACTATGTATGCCCTAGTATTAATGATTTACTAGCGAATCACTTATGTATTTTTGGTAATACTGGTTCGGGTAAAAGTTGTGGTGTTGCACGTATTGTTCAAAATTTACTAAGCAATAAATATTCTGCCGCACCCAATGCCAATCTATTATTTTTTGACTCTTTTGGTGAGTATAAAAATGCCTTTAAAAGTATTAGCAACATCAATCCTTGTTATAACTATAAATTCATTACATCTCAACAAAAAGAACCTACCGATATTTTAATACAAATACCGATGAATTTATTAAAAACGGATGACCTAGCTATTTTACTACAAGCCGATAAACATTCGCAGTTGACTATTATCGAAAGAGCGATGAAAATTGCTAAAATATTTGCGATTGATGATGATAAATCCACCAAATACAAAAATCATATTATTGCCCAAGCTTTAATTACGGTTTTATATAGTTCTGCCACTACAGATAAGAAAAAAGATGACATCTTTAGCATTATTAATACCTGTCATACTAAAGAGTTTAACTTAGATACTCAGATACCTGGTATTGGTTATACAAGAAGCTTCTCGGAATGCTTTCAAATAGATTCAAGGGGAAAATTTGGTGAAGAAGTTTTAATCACCGATTATATTTTAAAATATATTGATGAAAATTTAGATATTGATGAATCGTTAGCCAATGTTACTTATGATTTAAAAGCATTTTCTAAAGCTTTAGATTTTACACTTATTAGCGAAGGATTCCAAAATAACCGCAATTTACAAGATGATGCCCAACTTTTAAGAGTTCGGCTTTATGCTTTAATCCATGGACCAGTTGGTAAATTATTCCAAGGTATTAAATATGTTACTTATGAAGAATTTATCCAAAATTTAGTAAGTAATAAAAATCAAAAATCGCAAATTATAAATATTAACTTAGAAGGTTTAGATGACAATATTTCTAAGGCCATTGTTAAGATTTATACACGAATGATTTTTGACTTTGCTAAAGAAAATGCATCTAGGGCAACTATTCCCTTTCATATCTTCTTAGAAGAAGCTCACCGTTATATTCAAAAAGATAATGACGTTTACTTAATTGGTTATAATATTTTTGAAAGAATTGCCAAAGAAGGACGTAAATACGGGGTTATTTTAGGTATTATTAGTCAAAGACCAATGGAAATCAGTGATACGGTTGTATCTCAATGTTCGAACTTCTTAATCTTCAAAATGACTCACCCTAAAGATATTAAATATATTGAAGAAATGCTTCCAAATATTAGTCAAGACGTTATAGAAAAGATGAAAATATTACAACCTGGAACGTGTGTTTCTTTTGGTAGTGCTTTTAAAATTCCCATGATTGTGAAGCTCGATATGCCAAATCCAAGACCTTATTCAGCCAGTTGTGATGTGTCGTCTTATTGGGAAGGTAAGTCTAATGTCATGGAAGAAAAAACGGTTCAAACAAGCCCTTTTATAACGAATGAAGCGATGCCAAAACCTTCCATGATTGATACTTTATAGGTGACATAATGTTTACGGATACACATTGTCATTTATATAAAGAATATTATGAAGATGTTTCGAAGATTCTTTTGAATGCCAAAGAAGCCTCTATTACACGTTTTATCGTGGCTGGCTGTGATAACAAATCAAATAAAGAAGTATTAGAACTTACAAAAAAAAATCCTTCTATTTACGGAGCTTTAGGTATTCATCCTGAAAATGTCCAAGACTTTAAATCAGAAGATTTAACATTTTTAGAAAAAGCCTTACAAAATAAAAAAGTTATCGCGATAGGTGAGATAGGTCTGGATTATCATTATGGTAAAGAAGATAAAGAAAGACAGCAAAAACTTTTTGAAAGCCAATTGTGCCTTGCAGAGAAATACCATTTACCCGTGGTGATTCATAGTAGAGATGCCACTCAAGATACTGTGGATATTTTAAAAAAATACCCTTTAGTAAAAGGCGTTATCCACTCTTTTTCTGGAAGTTTAGAAGTGGCTAAGATTTACATTAAGATGGGTTATAAACTGGGTATCAATGGGGTTGTTACCTTTAGAAATAGTCATTTAAAAGAACTATTGCCGTATATTAAAAACGATATTATTTTAGAAACGGATAGTCCTTATTTAACACCTCATCCTTACAGGGGAACGAGAAATGAACCTAAATATGTTAAAAATATTGCCGAATTTGTCTCAGAATATTTAAATATTTCTATAGAAGAGTTATCTGAAATCACTAATAAAAATATTTTGTCACTTTTTGACATTTAAAAAAAGCTATGCTATCATGTTTTTATAAACAGGTGATGCCATGAAAAAGATTGTAGGAAGTTTAAAAACAGTCGTACAATTTGTTATTTTAGTTTTTGTTGTTTTGGTGGCTAATATAAGTACCACAAGAAATGTGACAAGTGTCTCATCCTTAGCTCAAAATAGAGTTATCAACTTAACAACAATGGCCATGCGTCTCGAAAATGATATAAAAAATGATTTATATAGTGCGAAAGATACCTTTACTGGGGATGTCACGGGATATGGAGCTGATTGCCCTTTGTGTAGTGGTAAACTTTCTTGTGCCCCATCTTATAATGTAAGAAATGGTCAAACTTATTATCCAGATATCACTTATGGTAACGTTCGTATTGTGGCTTCCAGTAAAAACTTACCTTGTGGTACGATTGTTAGATTTAACTTAAATAAGTTATCTTCGGAACCCATCGTCGCGATTGTTTTAGACCGTGGTGTCTTAGGTAATGATTTAGACCTTTTAATGCCGAGTGAAAATGATGCTTCTATGTATGTAGGGCGTAACACATTAAGTTATGATGTTTTAAGGGTTGGTTATTAGCCAGCCTCTTTTTTTTAACCATTTTTTATGGTATTCTTTTCTAAGAGGTGAAAAAACTTATGTCAAAAATTCCTGCTAAAAAGAGTTTAGGTCAAAATTTCTTAAAAGATGAAATCGTTTTACAAAAAATTGCTAATACGGCCTTAACAACAGATAAAGACGTCATTATAGAAATTGGGCCTGGTAAAGGAGCTCTTACAAAATATTTAGTACAGAAAAAAGGCAAACTTATTTGTTATGAAATTGATGAAAGAATGAAAGAAGTTCTTAGTAAGTATGAAAATGAAACTGTTAAAATCATTTTTGAAGATTTCTTAAAAAGAGATATAGTTAAAGATTTACCCGAACAATATGAAAATATCTTTATTATTGCTAATATTCCATATTATATTACTACTCCGATTATTGAACATATCATCAGGTGTGATATAAAAGAAAAAGCAATGACATTACTTGTTCAAAAAGAAGTTGGTTACCGTTTTAATGCTCAACCAAAATCAAAAGACTATGGTTATTTTACCGTTTTATTAAATCATTATTATGAAGTAAATTATCTGTTTGATGTCTCAAGAAAATCTTTTAATCCTGCACCTAATGTAGATAGTGCGGTCATTACCTTTAAAAGGAAAGAAAATATTATAGACTTAGATATGCCTCGTTTTCAGAAATTCTTAAAACAATGTTTCCTACAAAAAAGAAAAAAATTAAAAAATAATTTACCTAAAGAATCATGGCCCCTTATGCTAGAGATTTTAAAGACCAACGGATATGATGAAAATGTTCGCGCCGAGGATATTCCTTACGAAATGTTTGTTGAGTTATTTAAAGTGTCTTGACACTCGGGGGGGGGGTATCTGTTATAATTATCATAGGTAAACTATGGTGATTTTTTTGTATGAAAAATTACTATTACCCTTCATATTTATAACTGAATGGTATTGAAATGCTATAATGTTTCATGTAATAAGTAAACAGAGTTTAAAACAAAACAAACTGTTACATACTAAAGAGAAAAGGAGTTGTTCCATTTATGGATAAAAAGAAAAGAAATATTTTGATTACAATTGTTTTATTAATAGGTATCATCGCTATTATAGGAGTATCCTATGCCTTGTGGGTCTTAAACTTAACCCAAACAGGCCAAAATGATATTGTTACATCTTGTTTTAATATTACCTTCACAGATAAAGACAATATTAGTTTACAAAAGGCTTATCCCATCTTAGATGAAGAAGGAAAGAAGTTAACCCCTTATGAATTTACCATAACAAATACTTGTGATTCTTATGCTTCTTTTAACGTTAACCTAGAAGTACTAAATACGACAACGTTAACCAATAATGATGCGGTTAAAGCTATGATATCATCAAAAACAGGTGATACAGAAACAGAAATAACCACCAGTTTATTATCCAGTTATCAAACAATCACGAAAACGTTAGATAATGCTCAAACATCTTTTAATCTAACAACAGGATACTTAAATGCTAAAGAATCTAAAACGTACACCTTAAGATTATGGTTAGACGAAAATGTGGATATGAATACCGAAGGCGTACAAAATGCTAAGTTTAGTTCAAAAGTCGTTATAACAACAAGTTATATAGAAGAAATACCAGTTTTGGGTAAAGATGTCTTAAGTTATGTTAAGGAAAATGCAGATACTTTATCAACAGATATTTATACTGTTCCAAATAAAACAAGTGATACATGTACTTATACTTTAGCCTATGATGGAACAACAGATAACAATTTAAGATATGTTGGACCAAATCCTTGTAACTATGTCAAAATAGATAATGAAATATGGCGTATTATAGGTGTTATGAATAATATAGATAATGGTACAGGCAAAAAAGAAACAAGAATAAAATTAATAAGAAATGAATCAATAGGAACATATTCATGGGACTCTTCAGAGTCATCTGTAAATGGTGGTTATGGAATCAACGAATGGAGCCAAGCAGATTTAATGAAACTTTTAAATCCAGGCTATGAAAGTGAAAGCGTTGGAGGCTCATTGTACTACAATGGTGGTTCAGGAAACTGTTATAGCAATTCGAACAATTTAACAACAGCATGTGATTTTACAAGTAGTGGATTAAAAACAAATTTAAAATCATTAATAGGCGACACCTTATGGAGTACAGGAACAAATGGTACAAATGATTATGCTTCAGCAAGTAATGGTCTAGCAAGTCATTTTTATAGTTACGAAAGAAGTAGTAATAAAGGAAAAATATGTACGTCAGGCACAAATTGTAATGATACGGTAACAAGAACAACGACGTGGAATGGTAAAATAGGTTTAATGTATCCAAGTGATTATGGATATGCGACCAGTGGAGGAAGTACAAGTAATCGAACAAGTTGTTTAAATAAAGAATTATCTTACTGGGGCAGTGCAAGTGATTGCTATAATAATGATTGGCTTTTAGATTCAAGCAATATGCAATGGACTCTTTCTCCGTACGCGAACTCTTCGTTTGCTGCGCATGTGTTTTCTGTCAACTTCACAGGCCATGTTTTCAACTCCTATGCGTGCTTTCAGGGTGCGGTTTGGCCTTCGATATATTTAAAATCAAATGTATCAATTTTAAACGGAGAAGGAACCTTTGAAAATCCTTATACCATTGGTTAAAGATTAACGCATAAACGTTAGTCTTTTTTCATATGCTCTAATAGGTGAACAAAATGACACTAGAAGTAGGTAATCTTGTAACAAGATATAAATATAATCATGATGTTGTTTTTAAAATTTTATCCATAAAAAATGAAACGGCTTATTTAAAGGGCGTTAATGTAAGGTTATATGCTGATGCCCCTTTAGAAGATTTAAAGCCTTATCAAAATGATGTTCGTAGTGATGAAGATGAAGAAATCATTTTGTTTAATGATGACCGTGGAGATTATTTTTTTCTTCCAGGAAAAGTACTTCATATTGATGCGGATAAGGATTATTTAGAAAGATGTTTGAATTTTTATAAACGAAATAAAGTCATGGCTATTGGTAAACAGATTAACGAAAAAGAAATCTATAAAGAAATCAAAAATTTGTTAATAGAATATCAACCGGATATTGTGGTTATCACAGGTCATGATGCCTATTATGAAAAAAAAGGTAGTAAAAATGATATTAAAAATTATAAAAATACAGAGTACTTTGTTAAAGCTGTTAAAGAGGCTAGAAAGTATGAAAAAAGTCATGAAAAACTTGTTATTATCGCTGGAGCCTGTCAAAGTGATTACGAAGAGCTTATTAAAGCTGGTGCCAATTTTGCAAGTTCACCCAAACGCGTAAATATTCATGCCTTAGATCCAGCTATTATCGCGACTGTTTTAGCTATGAGTGAAAGAAATAAAGAAATTGATTTAGTAAATCTGCTTTCTAGAACTAAGTATGGCGCGGATGGTATGGGAGGAATTATTAGTACAGGCATGATGTATGTCGGGTTTCCAAGATAGGGAGGGACAATGAATTTAGATATTGTGAGAGAAAATATGAAAAAATACCTAAATAGAAATGTAAAAATAGATGTTTATGGCCTGCGGAATAAAAATTACGAGTATTATGGGGTCGTATCTGGACTCTATCCGTATGTTTTCACCGTCTTAATAGATGGTACACAAAAAAGCTTTAATTATTCGGATGTTATAATTGGCGATGTCGTTGTAAACTTTGCGTAAAAAGCTTGAAATCGCCTATAGGTTCGTTATAAAATAAATATATAAGTTAGAGATAACTTTAGAAGGAGAGAATATTATGAAGATTAC
>CAKOQM010000025.1 GCA_934101275.1 uncultured Bacilli bacterium | reverse complement strand
CTGTGCAATAATTTATAATTTTCAATTTTTTAAATTTTTATTAAAAACTATTGACTATTCATAGTTGGTCTCCTTTTAAATGGAAATAAAACATTTTCTTGCAACTTATTCTAACACTTCTTTTATAATAAAACAAGAAAGCTATTTTATACTCTTTTTTTGTATCTAAATTGATATTCTTTTTTTATTTTGCTATACTAAATGTGTTAGAAACATTGAGGTGACTTATGAAGAAAACAGATAAAGAGAATGCTATTGAAATAAAGCATGTAACAAAATCGTTTAAAATATATTATGACAAAGCAAGTACGTTAAAAGAACATTTACTTTTTTGGAAGAGAAATGAAAGTGAATTATATACGGCTTTAAAAGATATTAATTTAGATATTAAAAAAGGGGAGACTGTAGGTCTTATTGGCGTTAATGGTTCTGGTAAAAGTACTCTTTTAAAGTTAATGACGAAGATAATTTATCCTACCAAAGGAGAGATTATTACCCATGGTAAACTTACTAGTCTTTTGGAGTTAGGTGCAGGTTTTCACCAAGATTTTACGGGTAGAGAAAATATTTATTTTAATGCGGCTATTTTTGGTTTAACAAAACAAGAAATTGATAAAAGATTAGATGAAATTATTGAGTTTTCTGAACTAGGTGAATTTATTGATAATCCTGTTCGTACTTATTCCAGTGGTATGTATATGCGTTTAGCTTTTTCTATTGCTATTAATGTTGATGCAGAAATATTACTTATTGATGAAATCTTAGCTGTTGGAGATCAACATTTCCAAGAAAAATGTTTCAATAAATTACAAGAACTTAAAGAAAGTGACAAAACAATTGTTATTGTTAGCCATAGTTTAGATCAAATTGAAAATCTATGTACACGAGCTATTTGGATAAATAATGGCCTTGTTGAAATGGATGATACCCCTAGCAAGGTTATTCCAGAATATTTAAAGGAGTGTCGTTAAAATGAAAGTCTTTAAAGAATTATATCAATATCGAGAATTATTAAAAACCAATGTTCAAAAAGAAATTAGAGGTAAATATAAAGGCTCTTTTCTAGGCGTTTTATGGTCTTTCTTAAATCCTTTACTTATGGTTTTAGTTTATGCTTTAGTTTTTCCTTATATTATGAGAACAAATGTGGATAACTATCTTGTTTATTTGATTACAGGTGTTATTCCTTGGAACTTTTTTACAACTTGCATCACAACTGGTTGTAACTGTGTCTGGATAAATGGTGGCATTATTAAAAAGGTTTATTTTCCAAGAGAAATTCTTCCCATTAGTGTGGTAGCCGCTGGTTTAATTAACTTTTTAATATCTTGTATTATCATTTTATTATTTGTTTTATTTGGAGGTATTGGTTTTAGTATAGAACTTCTATGGCTTCCTTTAATTGCCATCATTCAAAGTGCTTTAAGTTTAGGTTTACTTTTCATATTAAGTGCCATTAATGTATATGTAAGAGATATTGAATATTTAGTAGGGTTCTTACTTAATCTTCTTTTCTATGCTACCCCAATACTTTATACGGCCGACATGTTTCCAGAATCTATTCGTTGGGTGTTATATTTGAACCCTATGACAACGATTATTGAGTCTTATCGAAATGTTTTCTATTATCAACAAAGCCCAGCCTTAATTCCTTTAATGATAGTCTTTACGGTATCTTTTATAATCTTAATCATTGGCTATTTAATTTTTAAAAAATTAGAACGTGGTTTTGCCGAGGAGGTTTAATGTGAAAATCCCCGCGGTTGTTGTTTTTTATAATCCAAGTGAAGAAAATATAAAAAATATAAAAGTTTATGAAAAAAGTGTTGCCAAAATATATGTTGTTGATAATTCAGATGACGAGGTAATACGTTTAAAAAATACTAAAAGAATTGAATACATTAAATTATATACAAATAAAGGTATTGCATCTGCTTTAAATGAAGGAGCTAAAAAAGCTATGGAAGATGGCTATGATTGGTTACTTACTTTAGATCAAGATAGTCAGATTACATCAGATGTGATTGAAAAATTAAAAAAATATTTGGTGGAACATGATACAAGCAAAATTGGTCTTGTTTCTCCTTATCAAGATATTAACGCTAAAGAAAAGTTAAAAGATGTGGAAGCAGAAGAAATGCTTGAAGTAATGACTTCTGGTAACATTATTAATTTAAAAGCATGGCAAGAGATAGGTGGTTTTAAAGATTGGCTATTTATTGACTGCGTAGATACAGAATATTGTATGAACTTAAATGAACATGGTTTTAAAGTGTTGCGTTTAAATAAAGTTTGGATGACTCATCATTTAGGAAATTTAGTCGAACATAAATTTTTAGGAAAGATTTATCCTTGTTACAATCATAGTCCTATAAGACGTTACTATATAATGCGTAACAATTTATATATTAATGAGATGTATAAAGATAAATATCCTCTTTATTGTAAACATCTTCTACGGATTCAAAAAGGCCAAGTAAAACGAATTTTACTTTTTGAACCGGATAAATATCGAAAATTAAAAATGATGTATAAAGGTTATCGTGATTTCAAAAAAAAGATAAAAGGAAAATATGAAGAATAGGTGGTTTAAGTGGATAAAGTAAAAATAAGTAAATTAGATATTTCAGGAGTTAATAATCCTTTACTACAAATCATGGGGACTTTTCAAGGTCATGGCTATTCTTTAGAGTTTTTAGTAGATGGTAAAAAAGTAAAACCTAAAGAAGAAATGATAAATGAGTTACTTTTCTTTGAATATAAAATTTTATTAAATAAAGATAGTCAAAAAGTAAAAATATATCTTGTTCATAATGATGAAAAAGAACTTTTATGTCAGAAGAAAACTTCAACTTTTAAAAGAAAAGTACATAAATTAGTAGGTATTATTCATTTTCAAGGCTTAAAAGTTAAAGCTAAATTAAATAGAAGTGGTAAAAATAATAACTATTATTATCCTAATGTGCAAAAAGATTATTTGAAATGGGTTATGGAACAGCCTAATCATGATTGTAGTGAAAAATTAAAATATAATCCTTTATTTAGCATTGTGACCCCTGTTTACAATGTTAGTAGTGTGTACTTAAGTGAATGTATTGATTCAGTTTTAAATCAAAAATATGAAAACTGGGAATTATTACTAGTAGATGATAAATCAACGAATCAAGACACTTTGGATTGTTTAAAAAAATATGAAAAATTAGATAAAAGAATCCGTGTCATTTATCGTAGTAAAAATGGTAATATCGCTTTAGCCACTAACACGGGTTTTAAAGAAGCTAAAGGGGAATACATTGGGTTACTTGATAATGATGATACCTTATCTTTGGATGCTTTATATCAAATGGCTAAAAGAATTAATCGTGATAAAAAAACAGATTTTCTTTACTCTGATGAAGATAAATTAGATAGTGAAGGGAAAAGATGTACCCCTTATTTTAAAAGTGATTTTGCCCCAGACACTTTACTATCCAACAATTATATTTGTCATTTTACCGTTTTTAAAAAGTCTTTATTAGATAAAGTAGGTGGCGAGAAAACAGAGTTTAATGGAGCTCAAGATTATGATTTATTCTTAAGATTAACCGAAAAAGCTGAAAAAATAGAACATATCTCGCGTATTTTATATCATTGGCGAATAATAAAAGGTTCTACTTCGGAAAGTATTGCCGAGAAAAGTTATGCCATTTTGGCTGGTCAAAAAGCCATTGAAGCTGCTTTAAAACGTCGCAAAATAAAAGGATATGTAACAAGTAATAATGATGGAACTTATGTTGTTCATTATGAAACAAATAAACCATCTATAACCATTATTATTCCCACAAAAGATTATGCAAGCACCTTAAAAACTTGTATAGATTCTATTTACGAAAAAAGCACTTATCCAAATTATGATATTTTAGTTGTTAATAACAATAGTGAAGAAGAAGAAACGTTTGCCCTTTTTGCTGAATATAAAAAAGCCCATGAAAACTTTAATGTTATAGATTTAAATTGTCCTTTTAATTTTGCTTATTTAATGAATGAAGCTGTCAAAAAAGCCAAAGGAGATTATCTTTTATTTTTAAATAATGATACCGAAGTTATTACTCCTGATTTTTTAGAACAAATGGTAGGTTATGCGAGTCAACCTCATATTGGTATGGTTGGCGTTAAACTATTATTTTTTGATAACACCATTCAACATGGAGGCGTTGTTCTAGGTATTAGAAGTATGGCTGCCCATGCTTATGAGTTTCAAACAGAAGAGGAAGCTTATAGTTTTGGTAAATTAAATATGCCCACAGACTATGCCGCGGTCACGGCTGCTTGTTCCATGATTTCTAAAGAAAAATATAATTTAGTTAAAGGTATGGATGAACATTTAGCAAATAATTTTAATGATGTCGAGTTAAATATTAGACTGTTGAAACAAGGTTTCTATAATGTTTACCTTGGAAATGTCAAAATGTATCATTATGAATCAAAAACAAGAGGTACAGATAAAACAAAAGCCCAAATAAAAAGAACAAATGAAGAAAGAGAATATGTTTTAGATAAATGGCATGATACCGTTTTTGATGATCCTTTCTATAATCCTTGTTTTAGTAAAAATGAACCTTATGTATTGGAGAAGAAACAATGAAAGTAAATATATATAAAGAATGTAAAGAAAAAATTAAAACCAAAGATAAAATTTCTGTGATTGTCCCTAATTATAATTATGAACGTTTTTTAAAAGAAAGAATAGATTCTATTTTATTACAGACAGTTCCTATTTATGAACTTATCTTATTAGATGATGCTTCTTCGGATGAAAGTGTTTCCTATTTAAATAAAAAAATAGAAGAAATTAAAAAGAATTATCCACATATTAAAATTAAAACGGCTTTTAATAAAAAAAACAGTGGAGGATGTGTCTTTGCGCAGTGGCAAAAAGGTTTATCATTAGCCACCGGTGATTATATTTGGATCGCCGAAGCAGACGATTCAGCAAATACTTTATTTTTAGAGAAAGCTATGGAGTTTTTTCATAAAGATAAAGATGTTGTTTTATTTTATACCGAGTCTAAAAGAATTGATGGTAATGATAATATCACGGCTTTAAATTGTCAAGATTGGTGTGACATTTTTAAAACAGGTCGTTGGAATGAAGATTATATCAATGATGGCGTTTCCGAAATAAAAAATTATTTAAGTAACAACAATACCATTTTAAATGTTTCTTCGGTTGTTTGGAAAAATGATTCTTGTTTAAATATTATTTTTGAAGAAGCCAAAGATTATAAAATTGCCGGGGATTGGTATATTTATATGCGTGTTTTAGAAAAAGGAAAAGTGGCTTTCTGTCATGAACCTTTAAACTATTTTAGAAAACATGGGGCTTCTGCTTCCACCCTTAGTATTAGAGATAAGGAGTATAAAGAAGTATTTAAAATTCAAGAAGCCATTCGGAAGAATTATGATTTAGATGAAGATTTATTACAAAAGCAAAGAATTAGGAGAAGATATATGGGTTATATTGAAGATGATAAAAATATAGGAACAAAAGGAAATATTGCTTGGTTTGTTCCCGCTTTATTAAAAGGTGGTGGAGGTCATCGGACAATTTTCCAAAATATCACCGCCCTTATTAATGATGGGTATATGTGTGATGTTTATATTGGCGATTTAAATCAGCATAGTCCTAATGAACTATTTCAAATGATTAATGAATATTATGGGGAGTTCCATGGTAATGTTTTCGCTGATTGGCATAATCCTTTAAAAGAATATGACTGTGTTGTTGCCACTTCATGGAACAGTGCGCCTATTGTACAAAAAATTGATTGTCCTAAAAAAGCCTATTTTATTCAAGACTTTGAACCTTATTTTTATCCAATGGGATCTAATTATGTTGAAGCTGAAAATACTTATAAATATGGCTTTCATGGCATTACCATTGGTAAGTGGCTTAGTCATAAAATGCGGGAAGAATTTCATTTAACAACGGACTATTTTTCTTTTTGTGCTGATTTAAAAACTTATAAAAAATTAAATAATATAGAAAAAGAAAACGCCATCTGCTTTGTTTTCCAACCAGATAAACCTCGCCGTTGTGATAATATTGCTTTAAAGGCATTACAAATTGTTAAAACTATAAAACCAGATGTTAAAATTTATTTTTATGGCTCAAATCCTTCTCTAATAGATAATCTCGAAGTAGAACAATTAGGTATTATTCCTATCGAAAAATGTAATGAACTTTATAATAAATGCTTAGTAGGATTATGTATGAGTGCTTCAAATCCATCACGTATTCCTTTTGAGATGATGGCCTCTGGTCTTCCTGTTGTAGAACTTTACCGCGAAAATAATTTATATGACTTTCCAAATGATGGCTGCCTTTTAGCGGACAGTACTCCTGAAGCAATTGCCAATGCTTTACTAACAATTTTAGATGATAAAAAATTACAACAAAAAATGAGTACAGCCGGGATAAAATATATGAAGAATTATCCTTTAGAAAAAGGTTTTGAAGAGTTTGTTACGCATTTTAATGAGTATATGAAAGATTCAAAAGCAAAGACAAGTAAAATAGAGTTATCGTATACTAAAGACAAGGTTATGGCAACAGATGAACTTATTAACTTATCTAAAACCTTACCAGATGTAACTTTTGTAAGTCCTAATATGGCCCCAAGACCTTTATGGAAAAGAGCCTTAAGAAAAATTAAAAGAACTTTATTAAAATAGAAAAGAGTGAAACTATGAAGTCATTAAAACCACTTTTAGAAAAAAAATATAGTTGGTTCTATTTATTACTTTTCGCTCTTTTTCTTGCTTTTGTTTTTACTTTCTTCATTCATAACATTCCCTATTTTAGCAAAGATTTTAAAGGAGATTATCTTGTTTCTAATACCTCTAAAATAAGTGAAGAAGATGGGGTTACCTTTCTTTATAAAGATTTAAATCGTTATGTAAGAGAAATATCTTTTAAAAGTAATTTAAAGACAAATGAAAAAAAAGCATTCAGTATTTGGACAACCAATGATAAAGGAGAAGAAACTTTATTAAAAACAGAAAGTTTATATTTATATTATGATGGTAAAGTTTATTTAAACATTAATAAAGATGTTAAAGACATTAAATTTGTCTTCGAAGACTTAAAAGCAGAAGATATTGATATTAAAGAAGTAGCTGTTCATAATAATTTTACTTTTAATATCGTTTATTTTTGTTTCTATACTTTTGTTTTCTTTGCTCTTTTATATTTATGGGAATCTTTTTTACTAAAGAAATCATTAAATTTAAGTTATGTTTTCCTTTATGTTTCTTTATTCTGTGGAACTATGTTTGCCTTTTTAACTCCTTTTGGTTATTCTATGGATGAAAAAGAACACTTTATTCGTTCTTATAATGTTGCTTCTTTTAACATTAATTTAGATAAACAAGAACAAGTGATGTGGCCAAGTAAAGTAGATACTTTACTAAATGATCCTTATAATTCCTTTATACCAAATACATACCATTCTTATTTAAATTACTTTGAAAATCTTAAAGAAAAAGGAAATAGTGAAAAAATAAATAAATACTATCCTTCTACAGCAGAACCTTATTTATTCGGAGGTTATCTTATCAGTGGCTTAGGTATTTTGATAGCGCATATGATGCATTTATCTTTCCCAATGCAAATAATTCTAGGAAGATTATTTAACACGATTTTCTTTAGTTTAATAGTCTTTTTAGCTATAAAATTAGCAGGAAAATATGAAAAGATATTTTTTGTAGGAGGGCTTATTCCTCTTATGTTATTTCAAGCAGGTTCTTATTCAGCTGATATGTTTACCAATGCTATGAGTATTTTATCGGTTGCTTTAACTTTATATTATGCTAGCCAAAAAGAAAAAATTAAGTTATCACAGTTACTTTTATTAACAGTATGTTATATTTCATCTTTCATTTCTAAGATTGCTTATTTTCCTCTTGTATTACTCATCTTTTGTCTTCCAAATGAAAAATTTAAATCTAAAAAAAGTGCTTTGTTTTTTAAATTTTTAATTGTCTTTATCATTTTAATGTTTTTTGGTTATACATACGTTTATGCTTCTAAACATGGCATTGTGCAGTGGGCTTCTTCAAACGTCGATTCTACAGGTCAAATAAAATTCATTTTAAAACATCCTTTTTCTTATCTTAATGTTTTATATAAAACGTTAGATAGCAGTTTATATGATTTTTTATATTCAGCAACTTCTCAACTAGGATATGTAATAGGTTTAGGTGGAATTCATTTTTGGCTTTTACTCATTTTATGTTTTATAAGTGTCACAGCCTGTTCTTATAAAATTTCTTTTAAAAATCGTTTTATTTTATTTTTAGTCATTATAGGAATTTTAGGCGTATCCATGAGTTCTTTATACATTAGTTTTACACCAGTTTCTTATGGTGTGGTACTAGGTTTTCAAGGGCGTTATTTATTACCTATTTTTGTACCGACACTTATCTTTGCTTCATCTAGTAAAATTAAAAATTTAGGTACAGAAAAGAATATAAACTATTTACTTGTAATAGGTATGCTTTGTTTAAATACTTATGCAATGTGGGAAGTTTTATTTCATTACTTTTGTTAGAGAATAAGGTTTTAAAAATCTTATTCTTTTTTCAGCCAAAATGTAAAATGAAAACCAGCCAAATTGTAAAGTGAAATAGAGCCAAAATGTAAAATAACTATTAACAATCTAAAAAATTTATTGTATAATTTATTTAAAAGGAGGGCAATCATATGCAAAAATATATGCCGAGAATAGTGGATAATACTTTGAAAAATAAACTGGAATATATGGGAGCAGTTTTAATAGAGGGATGTAAGTGGTGTGGTAAATCAACCACCGCCCGTCAATTTGCTAAGAGTTATATTGAGTTTCAAGATCCAGATAAAAAAATGCAATATGATAAGACAAATCAAACAAAACCATCTTTATTTTTAGAAGGTGAAAAGCCAAGACTATTTGATGAGTGGCAAATGTATCCTGTGGTTTGGGATTCTATTAGAATGGATGTTGACCATACAGGATTAAAGGGACAATATATTTTAACAGGTTCAGCACGACCAGCCGAAGATAGTGTTATGCACAGTGGAACCGGTAGAATCACCAAATTGTTAATGAGACCGATGTCATTATATGAATCAGGTGAATCAAATGGGAGTGTGTCATTAAAAGATATTATCAGTGGTAATGATATAGCGGGTGTATCTACACTTAGTTTTGAAAATTTATTGAATGCGATGATACGTGGTGGTTGGCCAGAATCACTAAATATCGATGGTGATAACAAGTATAAAATTGCCGAAGATTATGTTAAGAGTTTGTTAACAGAAAGAATTCAAACAGTAGATGGTGTTGAACGTAGTTCTTTGAAAATGAACGCTGTTTTAAAAAGTCTTTCTAGAAATATATCAACATGTACAAGTAAATCAACTATTTTAGAAGATGTTAAATCTGAATTTTCAAATGAAATGTCAAGACCAACTTTAGATGATTATTTAAATACCTTAGAAAAACTGTATATTTTAGAATATGTTCCTGCGACAAATCTTAACTTAAGAAGTAAAACTCCTTTAAGAACTTCTCCAAAATTAGAATTAGTTGATCCATCTCTAGCTATTGCCACACTACGTTTAAAACGAGATGATTTAATAAAAGATTTAAATTTTACTGGTTTTTTATTTGAAAATATGTGTATGAGAGATTTAAAAATTTATGCGGATGCGATGGATGCAAGATTATCATATTATAGAGATAAAAATTTCTTTGAAGTAGACTGTATTTTAGAAACATCTGATGGTAAATGGGGTGCTATTGAAATAAAATTAGGAGCGGGTGAAATTCCAACTGCTGTTCAAAATTTAACTGAGTTCAAAGAAAAAATTGATGTTGAAAAATATGGAGAACCATCATTTTTAATGGTACTAACAGGAGCCGATTATTCATATAAACGAGATGATGGCATTTATGTGGTATCAATTGGTAATTTAAAAAATTAATTAAAAAATAGTCAAATTCTTTAGAAAATATGCTAAGTCATAGATTCCAGAGATTTTGGCTTTTTTAATAAGACATATTTAATTTGCAATTTGTCCTTATAGCCTATATAATAAAGAAGAAATAAAGAAGAGGTTTTATGATGAAAATTTTATTGGTTATTCCAGCTTATAATGAAGAAGAAAATATCTTAAAAACATATGAATCTATTATTGATTATAATAAAAAAAATAAAACAAATTATGATGTTATTGTTATAAATGACGGTAGTAAAGATAATACAGAAAAGGTTTTATGTGAAAATAATATTCCTCATGTTAAATTAATTCAAAATTTAGGTATTGGAGGAGCTGTGCAAACAGGATATAAATATGCTTATTTAAATGACTATGACATAGCTATTCAATATGATGGAGATGGACAACATGATGTTTCTTATGTGAAAACTATCGCCGATCCTATTATAAATGGCAAATGCAATATGGTTATTGGTTCTCGTTTTAAAACAGATGAGGATGATAACTTTAAATCTTCTTTTATGAGACGGGTAGGAATCAATATTCTTTCCTTTATTATTAAAAGTAAAACAGGTGTTAAAATTTATGATACGACTTCTGGTTTTCGTGCCATCGATAGAGAAATTATGGCCCTTTTTAAAGATAAATATCCCACAGAGTATCCTGAACCAATATCAACCGTGGATGTTTTAAAACGAGGTTACAAAGTTACAGAAGTTCCAGTTAAAATGAAAGCGCGTGAAAAAGGTAAATCTTCCATAACGCCTTTAAAAAGTGCTTATTATATGGTAAATGTTGTTTTATCAATTCTTGTTATGAAGGTGGTGAAAAAATGAGTACGCAATTAAAAGTAGCGTTAATTGTTTTTGCAATTATTTGGTTTATTGTCATTATTTACAATATTAGAAAAGAAAAAATATCTGTTCGTTATTCTTTATTTTGGTTATTTTCTACTTTAGTCATCTTACTTGTAGGCTTATTTCCTGACATTATTTTATATTTCAATAATTTTCTTGGTTTTGAAGTCATGTCAAATTTTGTCATAGGTTTACTTATTAGTTTACTTTTACTCATCACCTTTATTTTGACAATTATTGTCACAAAACAAAAAAATCAAATAAAGATATTAATTCAAGAAATTTCTTTATTAGAAAGTAGGAAGTAGTATGCTTAAATATTTAATCATTGTTATCTATATTATTTGTACAACACTTGGTATTACTTTTATGAAATTAGGTGGTGATAGTTTACATTTAAGTTTACAAAATAAACTTAGTTTTCAAGTAGGTTACACGACATTTTTAGGACTTTGTAGCTATGTGATTAGCTTCTTTTTATGGCAAAAGTTAGTTGTTAAATATGATGTATCTTTAATTGTTCCAGTTGTTAATGGTATTGTCCAAGTTATTGTTTTACTTGTTGGACACTTTGTTTTTAAAGAAAATTTAAGCATGATGTCTTTAATTGGTTCCTTACTCGTTATATTAGGAATTATCTTAATTGGTTTTGGGAATAAATAAAAAAGAAAGTAGGGTTTGTATGTTAAAAAATATTTTTGAAACAAAAGAATTTCGTTTCTTATTGGTAGGTATTTTAAATACATTAGTAGGTTACGGATTATATGCTTTATTTTTAAGCTTACATATTAATTATTTAATCGCGAATACGATGTCTACTATTTTAGGTATTATTCATAGTTATCTTTGGAATCGTTTTTTTACTTTTAAAAGTAAAGAAAAAGCCAGTAAAGAAATTGTTAAGTTTTTCTTTGTCTATTTAATTAGTTATTTAATTGGCTGTGCCACTCTTTATATTTTTAAAAATAAATTAAATATTGATGTTTACTTAGCAGGTCTTTTAAATCTTGTTATTACCACGATTATTAGTTTCTTTGGTCATAAATATTTTAGTTTCAAAGAAAAGAAAGTAACTTTAAAAGAAATATGGCAAGAAAATAAAAAGTTTATTTTACCAAGTTTGCTTTTCCTTTTATCCTTTGGTTTACTTTTAAGTTATAAAAATTTACCTAATTTTACCGATGAAGGGGATGTCATGTTAGGTGCCACTTTAATTAGTAAGGGTAAGATAGTTTATCTTGATTTTGCTTCACAACATTTACCATTTACTTATTATTTTCTAACTATTTTTGCCTTATTAGGAATTCATTCGGTGGTAGGTTTTCGTATTGGCATGTATTTAATGTTAAGTGTCCTTTTTGTTTTTATGTATTTAAGATATCATAAAACATTTGGCAAATTACCATTTTTCCTTTATCCTTTTTTCTATACTCTTTATATGTCTTTCCCAGATTACACGGCAGGAACTGTTATTTCTGAACAATTTGTAAGTCAATTTTTAGTTATTTTATTTTTAGAAATCTTAATGTTTTATAAAAATAAAAAATTAGATACCTTAGCCCTTGTTCTTATTCCTCTTATGATGGTTTTAAGTATTGGTTCTAGTTTTGTGAGTATCTTAGCCGTTTTCGCAGCAGTCCTTGCTTTTGTTTTCTTAGATATTAAATTTTATTTACAAGAAAATAAATTTAAACTTTCTTCTTATTTACAACATTTCTTTAAAAAATATAAGGTCATTCTTTTAGTCGGTATCGGCTTAGTAGGAATATTTGTTCTTTACTTAGCTCTAAGTGGCAGTCTTATGGAATGTTATAAACAAGCCTTTCAATTAAATACAGAAGTTTATGCAAAATATAATAGTTATTCTTCTAATCCAATAGTTACTATGATCAAGGCTTTTCCAAGATTTTTCTTATCTATCACAAGCTTCTTAACTTTAAATAAAAATTCTCTTTTATATATTATTTTATATTTAGGAGTCATTATTTTTACTTATAAGT
The DNA here is from genome assembly GCA_934101275.1 of uncultured Bacilli bacterium. GTDB lineage: Bacteria > Bacillota_I > Bacilli_A > RF39 > UBA660 > Ventrenecus. The sequence continues at coordinate 7,182 of CAKOQM010000025.1, read as the reverse complement.
TAAGTAAAAAAGATTATAGTTTAGCATTCTTAATGTTTTTCTATATTTTGATGTGTGGTAATCGTGGTTTTACTGATTTTCATGCTTTACCATTTTTTGCGGCAGCGATTATCGGAATTTGTTTAATGTTATCTAAATTAGATAAGAAAAAATTAAATATTTGTTTATGTCTTTTCCTTATTTTATTTGTCAAAGTAAGAGGCGTAGCTTTCCAAAATGTTTTAAAGCCAAGAGAAGAAAAAGAAATTACATCTATCGTTAAACTTTTAAATGAAGACGAACAAATCATGCATGTTGATATTGATACGTCTTCGTATATTGATGAAGGTAAGATTCCTTATGGACCTTTTGCCAGTATGGTTCCTTGGTTTGCGGATATTTATGAAGATGAATATTTACAAATTATTAAAGACAGTCATTCGAAAGTCATTACTTATTATCCATATAATACGGTTTGGAGTGTTCCATTTAAAGAGTTTTTACCAAAAGTAAATGAATATATTATTAAGAATTATGTTTTTGTAAAAGATGGCTTGTATTTTGTTCATCCCGATTATTTAAAAGAAGCTTCTAGAAAATTAAATAGAATGCTTCCATATTACAATAATTGTTATGATACGATTAGCTTTATGCCCCTTGTTAATAATTCGGTTAAAGAAACGATTGAAGTAAGTAAAACAACAGAGAAACTTGGCATTATGTTTGGAACTTATTCGAGGGTTAATTATTCCTTACTGCATTTTACAATGAAAAAAGACGGTACCATTATTTATGATGAAACCATTTCCGCTAGTGAATTAAAAGATAATGATTATTACTATTTAAAATTAAATGAAGCCTTAGAGCCAAATGAAACTTATGAATTAGAAATAAGTTCTACAAATACAAATGATAAAGATTATGTGGCCATTTATAAAATGAATGATGAAGTAGGTTATGACGAAAATTATTTAACGATAAATGGTATCACCTATAAAAATGAAGATTTAGTAATGGAGATGTATGATGAAAAAGAAAACAATTAGTATTATTGTTCCAACTTATAATGAAGAAGAAAATGTGGTTTTAATGTACGAGGCATTAAAAAACATTTTTGTAAAGGAACTCAAAAAATATGATTATGAGATATTATTTATAGATAATAAATCTCAAGATAAAACAAGACCTTTAATAAGAAAAATTTGTGCCAAAGATAAAAATGTAAAAGCTATTTTTAATGCTCAAAACTTTGGTCAATTTAACAGTCCTTATTATGGCCTTATTAGTACGACGGGAGACTGTACTATCATGGTAGCCGCTGACTTTCAAGATCCTGTGGAGATGATTCCTAAGTTTGTTAAAGAATGGGAAAAGGGTTATAAAATTGTTATTGGTATTAAAAATAAAAGTGAAGAAAGTAAATTAGTTTATGCTCTTAGAAGTCTTTACTATAAGATGATTAAAAAGTTCTCAGAAGTAGAGCAAATTGAACATTTTACAGGCTTTGGTTTATACGATAAAGAATTTATTAAGGTTTTACAAGACTTAGATGATCCAGATCCTTATTTAAGAGGTATTGTTGCTGAACTTGGTTTTGAAAGAAAAGAAATTCCTTTCACCCAACCAAAAAGACAAAGAGGAAAATCCTCTAATAACTGGTATCGTCTTTATGATGCAGCTATGTTAGGAATTACCTCTTATACCAAGATTGGTTTAAGACTTGCTACAATTGTTGGCTTTATCTTATCTTTCTTTTCTATTATTATAGCTCTTGTTTATCTTGTTTTAAAACTTTGTAATTGGAATTCTTTCCAAGCCGGTATTGCTCCTATTTTAATTGGTGTATTCTTACTGGGCGGTATGCAAATATTCTTTATTGGTTTTTTAGGAGAATATATTTTAAATATTAATCAACGTATTATGCATCGTCCTTTAGTCGTTGTTGAAGAAAGACTAAATTTTGAAAAGAAGAAAGAAGCCAAAAATGAAAAAGAAAATTAGTATTATTGTTTCTTGCTATAATGAAGAAGAATCTCTGCCTTTATTTTATGAAGAAATGCAAAAAGTTATGTCTTTAATGAAGGATAATGAATTTGAACTTATATTTGTTAATGATGGTAGTAAAGATAAAACTTTAGAAGAAATTAAGGCATTAAGAAATAAAGATAAAAGAGTACGTTATGTTTCTTTTTCGCGTAACTTTGGAAAAGAAGCTGCGATGCTTGCCGGCCTTGATTATGCTAGTGGAGACTACATTACTTTAATGGATGCTGATTTACAAGATCCTCCTAAAATGCTTCCTGAAATGTTAGAAATTTTAGAAAAAGAACATTATGATTGTGTAGGGACAAGAAGAGTAACAAGAAAAGGAGAGCCACCAATAAGAAGTTTCTTTGCCAGAAAATTTTATAAAATTATTAATCATTTAAGTAAAGTAGAAATGGTTGATGGGGCAAGGGATTATCGTCTAATGACAAGACAAATGGTCGAGGCTATTAAAGCTTGCCGAGAATGCAATCGTTATTCTAAAGGCCTTTGGAGTTTTGTCGGCTTTAAAACTAAATGGTTAGAATTTGAAAACGTTGAAAGAGTAGCCGGAGAGACAAAGTGGTCTTTTTGGAAACTATTTAAATATGCCATAGAAGGTATTGTTGCCTTTTCAACAGCACCTCTAACTTTAGCTGCTTTTTTAGGTATATTATTTTGTTTTATTGCTTTTATTATGATTCTTGTTATCATTTTCAAAACACTTATTTTTGGTGATCCTGTAGATGGCTGGCCAAGTCTTGCTTGTATCCTTATTTTTGTGAGTGGTATCCAATTATTCTTTATGGGTATCCTTGGTGAGTACTTGGCAAAGACGTATTTAGAAACCAAAAAAAGGCCCATTTATATCGTTCAAGAAACGGAAAAAGAAGAGGCTTTGGAGCCTAAAAAATTAAAGTAAAAAAAACGAAAAAAATTGCTTGACAAACGATAACCTATCGGTTAGTATATTAACTACCAATTCACTTTTGAAGGCGAATTGGTGCTAGTATCACACTAGTCAACCCCTTTTTATTCTTTTACGAGAGGTAGAATTTACCTCTCCTTTTTTTGTTTATTGATAAAACAAATGTTCTTATGTTATACTGACATAAAAGGTGATAAAAATGCATTTAGAAGACTTAAATTTTATTTCAAAAACTCATATAAAAGATTTAGCATCAACGGGCATTTATGATGCGAAAGATCTTATAACTTTTTATCCTTATCGTTATCAAATTTTAAATCCTGATACTTTAGAAAATAAAGAAGATACTTTGACATTAAATGCAAATGTTCTTACGGTTCCGATCGTAACTTACATTAAAAGAAATTTAAATGTTTTACGCTTTAAAGTACTTTGTCAAAATAAAATACTAAATGTTTCTATTTTTAATCGTTCTTTTTTAAAGAAAAATTTAACCGTAAATAAAGAGATTATTCTAGTCGGTAAATATAATAAAAGCTTAAATTCTTTTACGGCTTCCGAAATAAAAATGGGAGTATTATCTAAAACAGAAATTATTCCCGTTTATCATACCGTTAAAAATATAAAAAATAATACACTTCGTAAATATATAAAAACGTTATTGGAAACCGTTTCTTATCCTGATGAATTACCAAAAGTTTTTCAGGAAAAATACCATTTATGTTCTTTAAAGCAAGCCCTTTGGTATATTCATTTTCCTGAGAGTAACGAAGAGTTATTGATGGCCCGAAGACGTCTTATCTTTGAAGAACTTTTTGAATTTATGTTTAAAATGATGTATTTAAAAAAAAGAAGTGAACATGGCGAAGGTATACCAAAAGAATTTGATGAAAAAAAGTTATCTTTTTTAATACAAAATTTACCTTTTTCTTTAACAAATGATCAACAGAAAGCTTTAAATGAGTGTTTAGAAGATTTAAAAAAAACAAAAAGAATGAATCGTCTTTTATTAGGTGATGTCGGTTCAGGAAAAACAATCGTTGCCCTTCTTTTACTTTATGCCAACTTTCTAGCCGGTTATCAAGGAGTTTTCATCGCACCAACCGAAATACTTGCCTTACAACATTTTAAAAGTATGCGATCATTATTTTCTAACAGTAATATACAAATTGATTTTTTAGTAGGAAGTTTATCAAAAAAAGAAAAAGAAAATATTTTAAAAAGAGTTCAAAATAATGAAATAGATATTTTAATTGGAACACATGCTGTTTTAAACGAAAATCTTATGTTTGCTCATCTAGGCCTTATTATCACTGATGAACAACATCGTTTTGGTGTTTGTCAAAGAGAAGCCCTTCAAAATAAGGGAAAGTATCCAGATATGCTTTTTATGAGTGCTACACCCATACCAAGAACATATGCTCTTACCTTATATGGTGATATGGATACCTCTTTTATCAAAGAAAAACCTATGGGACGTAAAGAAATCATCACAAAAGTTGTTTTAGAAAAAGATCTTAAAGAAGTTTTAAGAAGCACTTTAGAAGAAATCAAAAATAACCATCAAGTTTATGTAGTTGCCCCTATGATAGATGAAAACGAAGATACTTCCTTAAAAGATGTTTACCTTTTAAAAGAAAAATTTGATTTAGCTTATCATGCTAAAGTACCTATTGGCATTTTACATGGTAAAATGAAAAAAGAAGAAAAAAACGAAGTGATGAATGCCTTCAAAAATGGTCTCACTAAAATTCTTATTTCTACTACCGTTATAGAAGTTGGGGTCGACGTATCAAACGCAACTGTGATGATTATTTTTAATGCCGAACGTTTTGGCCTTGCCACTCTTCATCAATTAAGAGGAAGAGTCGGAAGAAGTGATTTACAATCTTATTGCTATCTTATTTGTAATGAAAGAAAAGAAAGACTTCTTGTTTTAGAAGAGAGTAACGATGGCTTTTATATTAGTGAAAAAGACTTTCAATTTCGAGGAGAAGGAGACTTATTTGGTGTAAAACAAAGTGGGGATATGAATTTTAAAATAGCTAATATTAAGCGTGATTATAACATTTTATTAGTCGCTAAAAAAGAAGCTCAAGATTTTGTTTTAAACAAACTTTACATAGGGCGTCAACATTATGAAAAAATTATTCAAAAAATTGATTTTACCAATTGACGAAGTAAAAAGATTATAGTACACTTTATGTAGTGTAGTTCGAATAGACTACACTGGTATGCATTCACGATCACTTCTGAGTGTATATCAACAAACCCCCTGTGAGAGCGTAAGCTCTCTTTTTATATATAAAAATCTCTGTTATTTTAATAAGGGTTATGTTATAATTTTGATAGGATGGTAGAGTGATATGAAAAATAATTTAAGCTTTCAAAATATATTTAAAAGAGAAACCAAATTAGCCAGTTACATCATTGTTTGTATGACAATTGTCGTCATAAGTTTGTCTTACGCTATGTTTTTCAAAGTAGAAGGAAACTCCAACAACCAAGAAGTTATAGCTGGTGACTTTAAATTTACTTATAGTAATGGCACCACGATAACGAATGCCAATAATGCAACTTGTTTTTTACCTTATTCAGAAGATGAGGCTACCCTTGTTTCCCAAGAGTGTTCCTATACTTTAAATGTACAAAATACAAGTGTTTTAAAGGCCAATTATACCCTTAGTTTAGAAGCTCAAGCAGATAATACCCTTGATGCATCTAAACTAAAAGTAATTTTAAAAAAACAAGAAGGAACGACATTAACTACAGTTACAGGATATCCTAAAACAGTAAGTGATTTAACAAATAATGTTTTAGTAACAGAATCTTTAGAACCCAATCAAACCGTTGTCTATTCTGTTCAACTTTACTTTGATGATACAAATTTTGTAGATAGTGACACATCAAAAACAATTAACTACAAAATAGTAGGTTCAGGTTTAGTTGATGAAGAAAATCAAGATATTAATACAGTACCTAAAGCAACAGAAACGATAGCATCATTAGTAAGTGGAGCCGACACTAGTTCAACAGATGTATATACTGTTCCAGATAAAACAAGTGATAGTTGTACTTATACTTTAGCCTATGATGGAACAAGTGATAACAATTTAAGATATGTAGGGGCTAATCCTTGTAACTATGTAACCTTTAATGGTGAAAAAGCCGGATGGAGAATTATTGGTATCTTAAATACCCCAGAAGGGCAAAGAATGAAATTAATTCGAACTGATTCTATTGGAAGTTACAGTTGGGATAATAAAGCGAGTGGAACAGGAAGTTCAACAAGTAGTTATGGAAGTAATGATTGGACAGATAGTACTTTAAAAGAAGTTTTAAATAATGGCGCCTATTATAATAAAACATCAGGAACATGCCCGTATGGACAAAATGGTGCTACAACCGCTTGTGATTTTACAAGTAATGGCTTAACGGAGACAGCCAAAAATCAAATAGATACGATAACATGGAAATTAGGAGGAACAGCAAGCTATGCGAATTCATCAAATGGATTAGTAAGTCATTGGTACACATATGAAAGAGGAACGACAGTATACACGGGAAGACCAACAGAATGGCAAGGAAAAGTAGGTTTAATGTATCCAAGTGATTACGGTTATGCGACAAGCGGCGGTACTAGTAAGAATAGAACAAGTTGTTTAGCTATAGAGTTATTTGACTGGTCTACAGAAAGTAATTGTAGTAGATATAATGATTGGCTTTTAGATTCAAGTACAATGCAATGGACATTAGCTCCGCGTTCGTCTGATTCTGGCGGCGTGTTCAATGTCGTCGGCGCTGGCAGTGTCAGCTACAGCTACCGTGCGTACATCCAGAATGCGGTGCGGCCTTCGGTATATCTGATATCGAAAACGTCGATTTTAGGCGGAGAAGGAACACTTGAAAATCCTTACGAAATTGGCTGATTAGTGGACAGTTTTCCTTAAACAACGATAATCATTGGACCTTGTCAAGAGTGGTGTGTAAATTCTTAAATGAAGGCTCTACGCGTTTCAGTGGGAAAGAAAAATTAAAAATCTACACGAATTAGTGTGAAAATAACTCCGCGTTATAGTGGGGTTATTTTTTTTGTGCAGCAAACGATAGTTAGCTGCTGTTAAAACCACGTGCTGTGCACGTGCGAACCGAAGAGCGATGGCGTTGTATAGCAAAAATTGAAAAATAATGATGAGATGAGCAGCTTATCTCATACAAAATGGAATTGCCAGTATCATATTGTATTTACA
>CAKOQM010000024.1 GCA_934101275.1 uncultured Bacilli bacterium | reverse complement strand
AGGGTTAGGGTAGAAGTAGAAAAATAAACATATCAATTACACACACAGTACCTTGATAGTTTGTGTTAAATATAGTTTATTTAAACAATACGCATAGAAAAAAGTTACTATTCATATCCAATACCCAACACATGTAGAAACTCTTTGTGTAATGGAAAGGAAGTGAAGTATGCAAAATAAAGATTGGAGTAATTATCAAAATAGAACTTTAAATAATAAAGTGGATAATTTATTAATAGAATTTCTGAGTAAATATAATAATATAGAGACGATTGTTGATTTAGGTTGTGGCGCTGGTAATGAATCGGTATATTTATTACGAAGAGGTTATAAAGTTATATCTGTTGATAGACAATTAAATAAAACTTTTATACTTGATAGATTGACTGAAGAAGAAAAAAATAATGTTTCTTTTATCGAAAGTGATTTTAAAAATTTAATATTGCCTTCATCAGATTGCGTGGTAGCTATGTTTAGTATTCCCTTTTGTGAGCCTATATATTTTGATGAACTTTGGAATAAAATTTACGATTCTTTAAATAGTAATGGCTATTTTGTAGGTCAATTATTTGGAAATAGAGATTCATGGACCGTGTTAGATTATGTAAATACATTTTCTAGAAAAGAGGTGCTAGAAAAACTTTCAAAATATGAGGTGCTTTTGCTAGATGAGAAAGAATATGTAAGAGAAACAGATAATAAAAAATGGCATTTTTTTAATATCATAGCAAGAAAAAAATAAAAAATTTGATAATAAATAATAGATGAAAAATATTTTAAATAAAAATCACTTTTAGAGTTCGGGGATTATGCAAGAAAGTAATGATAGATTCAATAATATAAAAACAAGTAATAGTTGAAATGAAGTGTGAAAATATGATACGTCAAACCTATTAGAGTTTTATCATATAGAGAATAACATATGATTACATAATGTGTATTGATGAAAACGGTAGTTGTAATTTAACTTAAGCATTGAAACAAATATCGAATGTATCTGAAGATGCTAAATACTTTACTATTACAGGATGTATTTTTCCAAAAGACGACTATTTTAATTCTAAAAGGCTAAAAAATAAATGTTGGATATTTTACGATACTATATTAAAACGAGATAAAAAAATATGTTTTCATTCCAAAAATAAAAACTGGATAAACCAGTTCTTACCGTCTGCGATACCACGAACCCCATACAAATAATATTGCTTTTAATGACTATATCCTTACATAAATAATAAAGCATTATCTTAAAATTCATGTTAAAATAATCCTAGAGAGTAGGGATTATTGTGAAAAAGAAAAAAGTGATTTTAATATTAACCATCATTTTAATAGGAATAGTTCTTTTAAATGGTGGCTTTTATTTATTTAAAAATAAAAAAATCAATGAAGAAACTTTAAATATCACTTCTATGATAACGCTTGATAATCCAGAGGCAAAAGTTTATCCTAACTTTTATTTACTTGAAAACGAAAAGGGCATAACACTTTATAATTTTGAAAATCAAGAATTATTTCAATATAGTGAAAATTATACAGACTATCATATTTTAAATAACACATTTCTTGCCATTAAAAATAATACTTATGTAAAAATACTTTCTTTAACTGGTGAAGTTTTGTTAGATGGGGAAGAGGACTTTACTGATTTAAATAGTGAAGACTATTTATTCGTAAATCATAAACTTTATAATAAAGAATTAAAAGAAATTTATGCTTTATCTAGTACGGAGGTAAGTCAATTTTCATCTTCCACCGTTATTAATAATCTTTTACTTCTTTTCTTTGATAATCAAGAAAATAAAATGATTGATTTAACGACCAAGGAACTTTTAGCCACATCTTTTACTTCTTATTTTACTTTTGAAACTCCCTCTTATCTTGCTTTATCTTATGGGGATACGTATAAAATTGTTGATACCGAGGCCAAAAAAATAATTTTAGATAAGGTTACTATTCACGAAAATAATCTTTTAGAAAATAAGGATGGGACTTATTATATATATAATAATAAAATTTATCAGAACCATACCTATATTAATGATAACGATTACATGGATTTTTCATCTTGCCAAACCGGTGGTAAGCTTGTGAATCACGAGGGTGGTATCATAATAGATAGTTGTAGTCTTTATTATGAGGAACCTTTTAAAGATATATTTTTAGGGTATACAGAAAAGGGCAGTTTTTTAAAGATAAAAGATGATATGATATATGCTACTCGTTTTTTAAAAGTTGGCCAATATATTATGGGCTATTTTTTCGAAAATGACCAAAATAGCATAAAAATTTATAATGAAAAGGGTGAACTCGTTAAGGAAAATATAGAAATCAGTTTCATAAATGACACTCTTTACAAAGGATATGATTTCACCACATATAAATCTTACTTTCTCGATAAAAATTTAAAGAGTATTTCCGATGCTTTTTCTTATGCGACTTGTAAAGATTCTTTTTGTTATACCGATTTGCAAACAGGTGAAAAATCACTTTATCAAAATGGTGAAAAAATAAGTGATACGTCTTATAGTGATGTTATCCTTTATGAAAATTTTATTGTCGCAAAAACCTTATTTCATACGTATCTTTATATGTTGGAAGAAGGAAACAAAATAAATATCAATCAAAAAGAAGAAATCCCCTTAAATAAAGAAGACGTTATAGCAACCTATCATTTGCAAAATATGGCTAAGAAAATAGAGGACAATGAAGAGTTTTTTACCCGATATGCCTACCTTGTTTTAAAAAATGAATCTTTAGATTCTTACCAAAACGAAGTCATGAATCTGTTTTCGACTGTTGTCGATGCCAAAAGCTATTTAGATGAATTTTATTTTCTAAAAAAATTAAAAGAATTAAATATTTCTTATACCTCGGACATAACACCCGGTGTTGCTGCTTTATATAATGATGGCACGACGATGATAAGTTATCATGAAAAAGATAAAGGGACTCTATATCATGAACTTATGCATTTTATTGATTTTTCCATAAATAGAAAAGAGGTTTCCTATAATCTTTATCAATGTCCTAGTGGCTATATGGTTTCTTCCTCTTATTTAAAGGATTGTGAGATACTTTATTTAACGACCAACTTTATCACAGAAGCTGGGGCTGAGAGTTATGCGGCCAAGTATTTTACCAACGAAATGGATTCCTATGCTCCTGCACCTCATATTCTAGAAGCTCTAGAATACATCCTCGGTAGTGAAAATATTTCTAAATGGTATTTTGAAAGTGATGTCTATTTTAAGGAACTTTGGTTTCAACTTGGTTATTCTAAAGAGGAAGTGACCTCGTTATTAGAAGCTTTTACCGCTCAAACACAAGTGATTAAAAATGTGAATGACAAACAAACCCTTTTAATTATAGATGCCTTAATCGATTTATATAAAAGTGAGAAAGATACGCCTTTAGAAGGTGATGCCATTTTTAAATATATTTTAGCAAGGATGGTATATTATACGAATATAAGTTCTTCTAAGTATTCTTCTTTACTAAAAAGTATTCAAGAAGAATATCAAAATTTACCGGATTTTTTTCGGCAAGCTTTTAAAGACTATACGGCTCAGTCAATGGGTGATTTTCTAATTAAAGATGATAAGACATATCTTGTTTTTCTGGCTTATAAAGATAATCAAATCGGTGATATCCTTGTCGATTTTGACTTTGAAAATAAACAAATAAACCATTTTGATTATCAAGAAAGAGGGTAAATTTAAAAAGAAAAGTGTGATATAATCTTTGAGAAAGGATTTGATAATATGAAAGTATCGGTTTCTTATTTGAAAAGTAAGGATGATAGATTAACAACGATAAAAAAAATAAATGAAACCTCGGCCGATTATTTACATGTGGATTTAATGGATGGGCTTTTTTGTGGAGAAAATAATTATCAGAAAGAAGAGGTCTTAGCTTTATTAAATGAAAGTACCAAGAAGTTAGACGTGCACTTAATGATGGAAAATCCCTTAAGCACTATCGTGGATTTAAGTGTTTTAAGACCTATGCGAATTACGATTCCTTGTGAAATTAAAAATGTAAAGGAATGTTTATTACTACTAGAACGTCTAGAAATATCTAAAGGCCTAGCTATTAATCCTGAAACAGACATAGAAGCCTTAACGCCTTTTCTTGATGACATCGATTCTGTTTTGGTGATGAGTGTGCATCCTGGTAAAGGAGGCCAAACGTTTATGGAAGAAACCCCTTTAAAAATCAAAAAATTAAAAGAAATGTTTCACAAAGAAATCTCCGTTGACGGGGGCATTAATGATGAAACGGTTAAAAAGGTTCGTCTTTATGTCGATGAAGTTGTCTCAGGTTCTTATATTTGCTTAAGTGATAATTATGAAAAAATGGTAAAAACGTTAAAAGATAATTGATTTTATACCTCATAAGGGTATATAATGAATTCGGTGATGCGAGATGGAAACATGCATTCGTAAGAAACATCGAAGTGCCGAAGAAAAGAAAAATTTAACTAGACGCTTAAATATTATTGAAGGCCAAGTAAGAGGTGTTAAAGATATGATTTTAGATGATCGTTATTGTGATGAAGTTTTAATTCAAATATCAGCTATTAACAAATCTTTAAAAAGTCTTGGTACGGAAGTATTAAAAAATCATTTACAAACTTGTATTGTAGATGAACTTAAAAAAGACAATTTAAGTGCGATTGATGATGTTATCAATTTATTTGATAAATTAAATTAGAAAGAGAGTGTTGTTTATGAAAAAAGTTTGGATAACTTTATTATTGTTAGCTGTCATGATTTTACCCACTCATGTTTTTGCTGATGAAATTACCCGTCAAAATTTAGACGAAATTTTAACATCTAAGAGTATTACCCATGATTTTAGTAATTATAGTGAAAATGATGATCAAGCTATTGTTTACTTATTCTATGGTCAAAGCTGTGGTTATTGTCAAAAATTCTTAGAGTTTTTGAATAGTATCATTCCTGAGTATGGTAAATACTTTAAAGTGGTTGGTTATGAAGTATGGAGTAATTCAGCTAATTCAGATTTAATGGATAAAGCTGCCAAAATCTTAGATGAAAGTGCAGATGGTGTTCCATTTATCGTTATTGGAGATCAAGTATTTACAGGTTATAGTAGTTCTTATGATGCTAAAATAAAAAGTGCTATTAAAAGCTTATATGATACCAAAAAAGAAGATCGCTATGATATTTTAGATGAAATTGAAAAAGGTGATAGTCAAAAAACATCTGGTGTTTCTAGTAAAGCTGTTATTTTATGGAATTTAGCCTTCACGGTTGTGGCTGTATTTGTTATTTATGGTATAACAAATAGTCAAAATAAAGCTTTAGTCGCTAAGATAGAAGATTTAGAAACAAAAGTGGCTATTTTAAATACAAAAAATGAAATAAAAGATGTAAAGAAAACAAAGACTTCAAAAAATTAAAGTCTTTTTTTTCTTGTCTTGAAATCAATAATTCTATATAATAAGAAACAGAAAGGCGGTCTTGTTATGGCGATGGTTACTCTTTTACCCGCAGATAAATATATGGTTATTAATAAAACCATTTTAACCGATCAAGACCGTAAATATTTGGTCAGTTTTTATGAACCCATTATAGGCTCTTTAGCTGTTAGTTTATATCTTACTTTGTGGCGGGATTTAGATCGTTATACTTTTGTTAGTGCCGATTATAACCATCATCATTTAATGACGATTTTAAAAACGAATTTAGATAGTATTAAACTCGCTCGTCAAACTCTTGAAAGTGTGGGCCTTTTAAGAACGTATTTCATGAGTGATGAACCTAATAACTATGTTTATGAACTTTATTCACCTATGAATCCTAAAGAGTTTTTTCAAAATCCTATTTTTAATGTGATTTTGTATAATAACATCGGGGCTTTTGAATACAATCTTTTAAAAAAAGAATATAGTGTTTTAAATATTAATTTAAAAGGCTATGAAGAAGTCACGGCTCATTTTGATGAGGTCTTTAAATCCTCCTCCGAGCCACCCGTCATCGAAGCTTTAGGAAGAGAAACGCTTCCTTTAAATATGCAAGATCAAATTGATTTTGATTTACTTGTTTCTTCTTTACCAAAAGGTCTTTTAAATGAAAAAGTTTTAAATAAACGGATGCGTTCTCTTATTAATAACCTTTCTTTTGTTTATAATATTGATACATTAAAAATGTGTGAAATTATAAGACTTTCTCTTAATGAAAAAGGCGCGATTGACAAAGATACCCTTCGTCTTCAAACAAGAAAATATTATCAATATAATAATCATGGGAAACTTCCTACCCTTATTTATCGTACCCAACCAGAATATTTAAAAAATCCAAGTGGGGACACTTCGAAAAAAGGTCGCATCATTGAAGTCTTTGAAAACACAACACCTTATGATTTTTTATGTGCCAAATATAAAACAGGAACTCCAACAGCTAGGGATTTAAAATTACTTGAGTATCTTTTAGTAGATATTGAACTCAAACCTGCTGTTGTTAATGTGTTAATTGATTACGTTTTAAAGAAGAATAATAATAAATTAAATAATGCCTTTGTCGAGACTATCGCAGGTCAATGGAAACGACTTGGTATTGAAACAGCGAAAGACGCGATGGAAGTGGCTGAAAAAGAACATAAAAAATATGTTAATAAATTTAATAAAGTTTCGGTAAAAAAAGTATCGGAAGAACCGCCTGTTTGGTTTGATGAAAAAATAAGTAAAGAAAGTATGACCGAAGAAGAAGAAAAAGAATTAGAAAGCATGCTAAAAAAATATGAATAGATAAAAGGTGAGAAGAATGTATTTTAAAAAAGATTATGAAAGTTTACAAAAAAACTATGAGGAAGCTTTAAAAAATCCGGCCTTTAAGACTTTAGTGACTAAACTTCATTTAACAGAAGAAGAGGCTCTTATAAGAACAACCAAAATCTTAGATATTTTAACAGAATTACAAAATTGTCAAACTTGCCCAGGACTATATGCTTGTAAAAATGATTTAAAAGGCCATGTTAAAATGCTTCGAAAAGATAAAGAAAATATTTATTCAACGTATACGCCTTGTAAATACAAGAAAAAAGAGGTCATGGAGAAAAGCCAAAAATTGAGTGAGGAACAAATAAATACCAGTGCCCGAATGAAAGATATTGATGTTAAAGATAAAAAAAGAAGCAGTGTGATTAAATGGCTCGATAATTTTTATCAAGAATTTTCTTTTGATAAACCGCTGAAAGGCCTTTATTTGCATGGTAATTTTGGTTCTGGAAAAACATTTTTGATTAGTGCTTTATTACATGAGTTAGAAGAAAAAAAAGATGTTCGGGTCAAAATTATTTATTTTCCTGAAGTATTACGTATTCTTAAATCTGACTGGGAACAGTACGAAGCACGTCTTAAAGATTATCAAACTGTCGATATTTTATGTATCGATGATATTGGGGCTGAGAAGGTGAGTGAGTGGGGAAGAGATGAAGTATTAGGGACAATTTTACAGTCGAGAATGAATCGTAATTTAACAACATTCTTTACATCTAATTTAACTCTTTCGGAATTAGAAAAACATTTTTGTATGGATGATTCTAGTGAAGAAAAAATAAAATCACGAAGAATTATGGAAAGAATTAAACAACTTTCTTTAGATACGGAAATGATTAGTGAAAATAGAAGACATTAAATTTTGCCTTCTTTTTTTAATTTTGCAAGCTCATCTTCTATTTTTTTTAAAGTATTCAAAATAGTATTAATATCTATATTTTGATTTTGCATATTTTGCTTATTATTTATAAGAGCCAGTTGGCCTGAGTAGGCAAGTAAATAATCTCCTAGTAAAACAAGCCAGTTACCAATGCTTACGTTTTCTAAAGAATTCATTGTCGGGGCAATGGCGGCTCCAACTAAAGTGGCTGATAAAGCATAAAGTTGTGGGTCGATATTAAAAGGAAACATAAAAAAGCCCCCTTTTTAAAAAGATATGCATAGGACAAATATTTTAGAATGGCATAACTTATTAATAGGATGTGATAGTATGCTAAAAAAATTAACAGATATTCCTTTAAATGAACCTGTTATAATTAAAAGTATTTTCTTACCAGAGAAAAAACGTTTTAAATTATTACATTTTGGTGTTTTAGAAGGTAAAACAATAACCGGTATGTTAGAAAGTCCTTTAAAAGGCGCAAGGGCTTATAAAACAACAAGTACAATATTTACACTTCGTGATGAAGACGCCTCTTTAATATGGGTGATAATATGAAAAAGAAAAGAGCTTGTTTTGTTGGTAATCCTAATGTAGGTAAATCCTCGTTATTTAATTTTTTAACTCATAAAAATGAACATACGGGTAATTGGACAGGAAAAACAGTTAAAAATGCCTATGCTACATTTAGCTATAAAGATACGCTTTGGGAAGTTGTTGATCTACCGGGAACTTATTCATTGATAGGTGAAAGTAAAGAAGAAAAAATTGCCTCATCCTTTGTCTGTTCTTTAGATTATGATTTAGCTGTGGTTGTTTTAGATGCCTCGAATATAGAAAGAAGTATAGTTTTACTTTTAGAAGTTTTAGATATTACTGATAAAGTAATTATCTGTTTAAATTTAATGGATGAAGCAACATCCCAAAAGATAAATATTGATGTTATTAAATTACAACAAAGATTAAATGTTCCTATTGTTATTACAAAAGCAAGCGATGGAACTGGGTGTGCTAGATTATGTGATGAAATGAATCATTTTAAAGTAAATCCTAATATTTTTAAAGTAAAACATGAAGGCAAAATGGCTAATTACTTAAAACTAACAAATTCCTATGTTGATAAACCTGTTTCTTATTTATATCAAGAAAAACCTTGTAAAAATGAAAGTTTACAAAAAGTGTTACGTTTTTATAAAAACTATATAAGTCGGGAAGAACTATTAAAAAGTTATATTCATTGTACAGATAAGTTACTAGAAGATATTGTTGAAAGAAAAGAGCAAACTTTAAAAAAAGAAGATATTTTCTGGAATAAAATTCTTAGTCATAAAATTTCTTCTTTTGTTGTCACCAGTATCATTTTTTTAGTTATTCTTTGGTTAACTATTTTTGCGTCAAATATTCCATCAGACTTTATGTTTTCTTTTTTCGCAAGTGGTGAAAAATATTTATTAATGTTCTTTTCTTTTTTACCTGATTTTATTTTACATCCTCTCATTTTAGGAGGTTATCGGACCTTTTATTGGGTAGTATCCGTTATGATGCCGCCACTGATTATTTTCTTTCCTCTTTTTTCCTATTTAGAAGATTATGGTTTGTTTCCAAGAATAGCGTTTAATATGGATAAACCCTTTAAAAAATGTGGCTCTTGTGGCAAACAAAGTTTAACGATGTGCATGGGACTTGGCTGTAACGCGATTGGAGTCACTAACTCAAGAATTATGGAAGATAAAAAAATGCGTCTTTTAGCCATGTTAACTAATAATTTCATGCCTTGTAATGGTCGTTTTCCCGCGATGATAACAATGATAAGCTTATTTTTTGTGACAGATAATTCCTTATTTAGTAGTCTTTTAGTTGCATTAGGATTATTACTAATTATCATTTTGGGTATTATTTTAACTTTTCTTTGGACAAAAATTTTGAATCATTTTATCTTTAAAAAAGAAGAAGTTATGTTTATTTTAGAATTACCAACTTTTAGAAGACCATCTATCTGGAAAACTTTTTCACAAGCCTTAAAAGAAAAAGCCTTTCCTGTTTTAAAAAGAGCCATGTTAGTTTCCTTTCCTTTAGGAATTTTAATTTATCTTTTAGCTTCTTGGCAATTAGGAAATAGTACTTTTCTTTTATTGTTAGTTAATAAATTAAATGCTTTTGGTCATTTATTTGGCCTTGATGGGGCTATTATTTTAGCCTTTATCTTAGGAATGCCTGCGAATGAAATCGTTATCCCATCACTTTTACTTTGTTATACCAAAAGTAACGCCTTGGTTTCTTATACATCAATGGAAAGTTTAAGACATATTTTAGTAAATAATGGTTGGACATACATAACAGCCATATGCTTTTTAATCATTTCCCTTTGTCATTATCCATGTACAACAACCCTTTTATCAATAAAAAAAGAAAGTAAAAGTTGGAGTTATACCTTTTTGGCCCTTTTAATTCCAACTGTGACCGGTTTATTTTTAACATTAATTATTCATTTCTTGTTGACATAGTCGATTTTGAGACAAATAAGTTTGATTTTAAAATTTATTTGCAAAGTTATTTCAGAATGATATAATATAACCGAAGGGAGACATTTGAAATATGGAAAATGTAATAAATTTTTATTTAGAAGCTAACAAACTAAAGGATGTCATTCGTACAGGTTGGAAAGAGGTTGGTATTCCAGCCGATAAGATTGAATCTGTTGCTGATCATATTTATGGTACTATGACATTAGTAATTGGTATTATGAGTGAACTAAAAGGTTATCGTGACATTGATTTTGCTAAAATTTATAAAATGTTATTTGTAAAAGAACTTGTAAAAGCCAAAACTTCTGAACGTAGTGTTTTATCTAAAGAAGAAAAGAAAGAAGTAGATAGAGAAAATATCATATCTATGCTTGAACCATTACAAATACGTGATGAACTTTTGCGTTTATATGATGAAGCAGTTGCTGAGGAAACAAAAGATGCCAAATTTGTTTTATACGTCAGCAAATTAGAGTCTGATATCCAAGCTAAAAAATATGAAATGGACGGATATTTTACTTTAGAAAATGCCTTAAAGGATATTGAATATTATCCTGAAGATATTAAAAATTCAATTAAACCTCAGGTTGAAAATGCCTCTGATGGTTGGATTTTATTTGACCGTAGATATTATGAAGGTAACGATGATTTTGTTAATCTTTCTAATAAAGTTCAAGGTTTAAAATAAATTTTAAGTTATAAATTCATTTTATCTTGCATTAGTCTTATTTTATGATAAGATTAATGTATGCCGATTTAGTACAGTGGTAGTACAGATGCATGGTAAGCATCAGAGGGCAGTTCAATTCTGCCAATCGGCACCATGTTGTTTAAATACTCGTATTTTCGAGATAACATAAAAACTACTCACAAGGTAGTTTTTTTTATAATCTGCTAAGCTATGATACAATAGAAAAAGAATGATTTCTGATGTAAGTAATCATTTTGAAGTTAAAGATAAAAAAAGATAGTTTGAAAGGGTGAAACTTATGATTAGTACAAGTAGTTATAATGATTGGAAGTCAGACAAATATATTACGTATTCTATTTCTGGTAACCGGGGAAAAGATGCCAATTATCAAGAAAAATGTTATCCTAAGTTAGCTCCAAAACTTTCTTTTTGGAAACAATGGCACGATAATATTGGAAAAGTTTCGGAAGAAGAAAACAATAGATATTATGTTCAGGAATATTGGAACCAAGTATTACAAAAATTGAATCCAGAAGAAGTTTATCAAAAATTAGATAACTCAATATTATTATGTTATGAATCGAATGTTAAATTTTGTCATAGGCATATCGTGGCTGCCTGGTTTGAAATATTATTAGATGTAAATGTGCCTGAACAAAAAGCTAATGGTGATAAAATAGAAGTGGTAGAAAGACCAGCATATATTAAACAATATTTAGAAGATACCATGAGATGCAATAGAAACATGAAAGGATTTAATTCTCTAAGGGCACTATATTTATTCGAAAAAAAAGAAAAATTAAAGGCATTAGAAAATGAAAGAAGTGAGTATGATGATTCTTTTAAAGATGAAATCTATAACCTTAGGTGTAGTACTGATGAGATTAAAAAAGAGTGCCATAAAAATTCATTAGCAAAAACTAAAAAAATTGATACATTGCATTAGGAAGTGTTGCAGAAAGAGGAAAATATGAATAAAATCATAAAAGAAAATTTAAATGGATTTATAGAATATTATCATGAATTTCATGATAGCTTTATTACAGACGTTAGTTATGACATTGCTAAAGCAAAAATAGAACTTTTATACGAAATAAAAGAGTAAATTCTAAAGGTGAATTTTAGTTTCAAAAGTCAACAAATATAATAAAAAGCCAAATCACAAGGATTTTACAATCAATGAAATTTTTTGGCTTATCTTAAAATATTTTATAGATAGGAGTTTGAAAAAAATGGATAAAGTACTAAATAAATATACAGAAAAAGAACAATTAATATTAGATCAATATGAAAATGGACCATACCATATAATGGTTACTTTTTTGACAGAAAAAGAACATTTGCAATTTGTTAATAAATTACTTAGAGATAATGATTTTGACTGTGTAATATTTTTAACCTGCATTTACATTAATTATAATCAAAAGTTTTTGATTGATTTTTTTATAAAATATAAAAATGCTGATATATTGGTTGATTTTTTAAATGCTTGTCATGATTTTTGGAAGGAACCATTAGATTTAAAATATATTGTAGATAGCTTATTAAGCTTGAACGACAAAATTTATATTAGAGATTTTTTGACTTCAGATTCTTTATATTTTTTTACAAACAAAGAGGAAAGAAAAAGATTAGAGGCTTTTGTTAAGTGATTTTAGCAAGAATTAGTTTATAAAACTGCAATGAATTAGCGTTGAATTCTAAATAAAGTGCACAATTATGTGCATTACGATTTAAAATGTGTGTTTTCATAAGAAAATGCACATTTTTTAGTTGGTAAAGTAATAAAAATAATAGTAAAAATTAAAAAATGTTATATATCGACAAAGGACTTAAGTTCCACGTCAAAAAGTGCAGGAATTGTGCACTTTCAATAAAAATCTACGAAGCAGAAAAAAATATGCAAAAACACGATTTAACTATTGACTTTTTAGAATAAAGGTGATAGTATGCAAAACCAAGAGGAACAATATATAACAATATGTTGTATATTATTAAATAAATTATGATATATTTATTATTCCTTTACCATACAAGGGTGGTGGTTGAAATATTTTTGCTTTATTATTGATTACTGAACTATGAAAAAAAACAAAATAATGCCGTATTTTTAAGGAGAGTGATATTTATGGCAAGAAAAACATTAGCAGATTTCAATTATGATTATCAAGCATATGCAGATTATTTAGAATCACCAGAATGTACAAATGATGATGGATATGATGTAGTTGCAGACCAATATGGAAATGTTTATACTCCAACAGATGGAGATTGGACAAAAGGACATGGACACAAAAATGAAAATACAAATTATGATAGACCTTCTGATAGAAAAGATTCTTATGGAAGAAAGTGGAAAAATCCATGGTTAAAATATGCCGAAAAATTAAATTTAACATCTGAAGAAACTGAGTTCTTGAGTGCGTTATATGACTATAAACTAAACAGCCAAGTTAATGACCTTGAGGGAAATAGATCATTGTCAAAAAGAAGATAAATTTATAAAATCAAAATAATAAAGTAAAAATAAATTTATATGGAAAGTATTTTAAAAATTATTTATGATAAAACAATTGATAATAAAATTTTAGATTCAAAAGATATTGAAAAAATTTTAGAAATTTTAGTAGTTGAAAAAAGATTAAATGATTATATTTTAAATATAAGTATTCAACAAATAAGAAGCAACAATCTTGCTTCTTATTCCACCTATACAAAAAAAATAACTATTTATACTGAGATGATTAATCAAATGGTAAAAGATATTGAAAAAAATATTTTGAATATTAATGTGTTTGAGGCAACATTATACAAAAATCTTTCAATACTACAAACTTTATTACATGAAGTTGAACATGCAAATCAACAAAAAATTGCTTATAATGACAACACTTTAGAGGCACTAATAATAAGATTATCTTATTTAGTTAATAATGGATATAATGAGAATTTATACGAATATTGTCCAGAGGAAAGATTAGCCGAAATAAAAACTTTTGACGAAATATTTATTTTAGTTAACCATATAAACAAAAAGTTAATTACATTACCTGATATTATAGAAATGG
Source organism: uncultured Bacilli bacterium (assembly GCA_934101275.1). Lineage (GTDB taxonomy): Bacteria > Bacillota_I > Bacilli_A > RF39 > UBA660 > Ventrenecus. The sequence continues at coordinate 6,405 of CAKOQM010000024.1, read as the reverse complement.
AAAGATTAAAAAGACAATTAAGAGGATACCATTATAAAAATAATTTTATAACTATTCCTATTGTTGATTACTTTACGATTGGCAATAAGAAAGAACTATTAGACACCTTTGATTTATCAAATGCTTGTTTGGAAAATTATACACTAAGTGATAGATGTAAATATGGGTTTCCAATTTCTATTAATGAATATGGAACTTCTATGAAAAAACTTGTATTGTCTTTACAAAAAAACTTTAATAATAGAATTATTATTAAATAAAATATGTTATAATATATAGTATAGTTAGGAGCTGAGAGTATATGGATATCTTACCTGAAATATTAACTGATGCAGGAAATGATAAAAAATATGGTGAAGGTTATAGAATTGTGTATTTTGAAAATAATAATAAATATTCAATCGGTGCATATTGCAAAACAATTGAAGGATTTATGATTGGTTTTACTGAGTGTGATCCAATTATAGATGAGGATGATATTCCGCCATTTATTTCTATAGATGATATTTTAGAAAGATGTTTAAATTTATATAATGATATAAATGGGGTGGCGATATATAAAACTGATGGTACGTGTATTCAAAAGAAATATAGAAATGTAGCAAAACATAACATAAAATAGAGTTCAAAAAATCTTGGACTCTATTTTTATAAAGAATTATTTTCTTCTACAAAGCCAATCAAGTGAAAGATTGTACTTTTTAACTATTTGTAATGCAAATGCAGTTAGTAATATAGTTTTTCCGTTTTCATAGGCACTAATAGTAGATTGGGTAGTATTTAGGAATTCTGCAAGTTCAACTTGTGTAATTTCTTTTTCTTTTCTGAAAATTTTTAATCTATTCCCACTTTTTTTATTATCAAATTCGTATTTTTTACTGCTTTTTGAATATCTGAAAATTCCAACAGCATAATCCATATTAATTCTAAAATGATTACATAATATATTTAATTTACTTAATGGTATTAATTCTCTCTCGTTTTCCCATCTTGAATAATTTGATTGACTAACTTTTAGAATTTCTGCCATATCTTCTTGATTTAATTCTGCTTCATCTCTAAAAAGTTTATAATATTATGAAAGAAATAGAATTAAAATTAAATTTATAAATTTTTACTGTGTAAAGGATATGAACCATTAAAGGTTTTTTTATACAAAAAAGTATATTTGTCTAATATTTGAACAATTTATTATAGTTGAATGATTACTACTTCAATTAAACAAAAATATATGTAATTTTTTACATTCTTAAAGAATTGTGGATTGAAGAGGATAGTTTAAAATATTACAATGTAATCGTTAATCATAAAAGGAGGAATAAAATATGTATTATGGAGCGGGAACATATGAGGCGTTTGCGCGTCCCGAAAAACCAGAGGGAGTTGATAAAAAATCAGCTTATATTATCGGTACAGGATTAGCTGGTTTATCCGCAGCTTTTTACCTACTAAGAGACGGTCAAATGAAAGGGGAACACATTCATTTGTTAGAAAAACTTGATTTGGCTGGTGGTTCTTGTGATGGCAGGAAAGACATTACCAAAGGATTTTATATGCGTGGTGGAAGAGAAATGGATAATCATTTCGAATGCATGTGGGATATGTTTCGAAGTGTTCCATCAATTGAAACTCCAGACGTATCTGTTCTTGATGAATATTATTGGTTAAATAAACATGACCCTAATTATTCACTTTGTAGAGCAACCGTAAATCGTGGTGAGGATGCTCATACCGATAAACTATTTAAACTTGATAAAAAATCAGCTATGGCTTTATCCAAGTTATTCATTACCCCAGAAAAAGATCTTGAAAACAAAAAAATATCCGATGTTTTACCAGAATCTTTTTGGAGTACAAATTTTTGGCTTTATTGGCAAACTATGTTTGCTTTTCAAAAATGGTCTTCAGCTTTAGAAATGAAAAGATATTTATGTCGTTATGTTCATCACATCGATGGATTACCAGACTTTTCAGCCTTACGTTTTACAAAATACAATCAATATGAATCGATGATTTTACCTTTAACAAAATATTTAGAAAGTCATGGGGTAAAAATAGAATATGGCATGAATGTTAAAAATGTTATCTTTGAAAATACGAAAGATAAAAAAGTAGCTACCCAAATTATTTATGAAAAAGAAGGAGAGGAAAAAACAATTGATCTTATTGAAGATGATTTAGTTTTCATTACAAACGGTTGTTGTACGGATACTTCTTGTTATGGGGATCAAACACATGTTCCTGATTTATCTAAAATAAAAAATGGCTATGGAGAATCTTGGAATTTATGGAAAAATATTGCTTCTCAAGCTTTAAATGGTGAATTTGGTAATCCAGATAAATTCTGCGGCAATGTGAGTGAAACTAACTGGATGAGTGCCACTATCGAAGTAAGTGATGAAGAAATTATTAAGCATATTATAAATATTTGTAAGCGTGATCCAAGAGATGGAAAAGTAACTACAGGTGGTATTGTTACAGTAAAAGATAGTATGGATAATTGGTACTTATCATGGACAATCAATCGTCAACCCCAGTTTAAATCTCAAAATAAAGGTAGTATTTTAGTCTGGGTATATGCCTTAAATACGACAAAAGATGGTAACTTCATAAAAAAGCCAATTCAAGATTGCACAGGTAAAGAAGTATGTGAAGAGTGGCTTTATCATATTGGTGTTGAAGATAAAAAAATTGAAATGTATGCAGATAAATGTAATACAACAACATGTTATATGCCTTACATTAATGCCTTTTTTGAGCCAAGAGAAGAAAAAGATAGACCTCTTGTTGTTCCAAATGGTGCGGTAAACTTTGCTTTTATTGGTCAATTTGCTGAAACACCTAGAGATACTATTTTCACAACCGAGTATTCTATTAGAACAGGTATGGAAGCTGTTTATACTCTTTTAAAAGTAGATAGGGCAGTTCCGGAAGTATGGGGAAGTAAATATGATGTTCGTGAACTTTTAAAAGCATGTTATTATGCTGTAGATAAAAAATCAGTGGATGAACTTCCTCTTAATTTTGCAGAAAAACAACTTGTTAAAGTCCTTGAAAAGAAAGTAAAAGGTACTGATTTAGAAATCTTATTAAAAGAAAGTGGTTTATTTAAATAAATTCAAAAAAGTATGGAATAATGATTTATTTCATCTTTTTTTTCGATATAATATTTAAGAGGTGATATATGATGAGTAGTTTAACAACTAAAAAAGCCATTGCGTATACTTTTAAAGATTTACTAAAAGAAAAACCATTTAATAAAATCACTGTGAATGATATTTCTAATCAATGTAATATTAATAGACAAACTTTTTATTATCATTTTCAAGATATTCCTGATTTGGTCGAATGGATTTGTATTGATGATGTCGACCATCTTATAAAGAAAAAAGAAGAATATGAGACATGGGAAGATAAATTTTTAATCATTTTTAAAATTATGTTAGAAGAAAAAATATTTGTCGAAAACATTTACCACTCCGTTTCAAGAGAAGTACTAAGAACTAATCTTTATCGTTTGGTTTATCCTATTATTTATGATGAAATCACTAAGAAATCTAAAGGTAAAGGTTTGCGTGAGGAAGATAAAAAATTTATTACTAACTTTTATAAATATGCGTTTGTTTCCATTGTTTTCGAATGGATTGATAAAGATATGTATGAAAATCCGGAAATGATTGTTTTGAAGGTAAGCCATTTAGTTACGGGAACTATTGATCATGCTGTCCAATCTTTAAAAGAAACGGATAAATCTTTTAAAATATGATATCTATTTTGCAAATTAAAATAAAATTTTATTTTATAAACAAAAAGATAATTATAATATGAAAATGCTATTTATAATTTGTTTCCAGCATCGTTAAAATAAAAAAGAAATTTAGTATGGGATAGATAAGTCTGAATGACAGACTCTTAACATTTTGCCAATTGAAGTTGACAAATGAAAGAAAAACTTTTAAAATATCTTTGAAAGCAGAGAAGAAGAAGAGTAAAAATATTTTGTTTTTATAGAGAATCTATGTTTATTGGTGGAAATAGATAAAGCAATATTTTGAAGAAACTTTGGAGTTGATTGTACGTTTAAGTATAATCCGGGAATTGCCCGTTATCAAAAGAAGAAAAAAATAAGGTGGTACCACGATAGATTCGTCCTTTGTGCGTACCATCTTTTTATTTTAGAAAGAAGGAAATAAAATGACAAGAGAAGAATATGCTCGTATGCTTTTACCTAATGTTTTACATGATAGAACTTACTATGAAAAAAAATATCCAAAAAGAAATTTAAAAGAAGGGGCCATGGTAACCCGTATTGCCCCAAGTCCAACTGGGTTTGTCCATATTGGAACTCTTTATATGGCTGTTGTTGCCGAAAGACTGGCTCATGAATCAGGCGGAGTATGTTTTTTAAGAATTGAAGATACGGACCAAAAACGTTTAATCGTAGAGGCTATCGACCAAATTATTAATTCAGTTAAAGAGTATGAGGTTAATTTCGATGAATATCCAATTGATATGGATCACTATGTTGGAGATTATGCTCCTTATGTTCAAAGTAAAAGAGTAGATATTTATCAAGCCTTTGTAAAAGATTTACTTATTAAAGATTTAGCGTATCCATCTTTTTTAACAGAAGAAGAAAAAAAAGAAATTACGGAAAAACAACAAAAAAGAAAACAAAGAATTGGTTACTATGGCATTTGGGCGAGTAAAGAACGGGCTATGACCATGGAAGAAGTAAAAGAAAAAGTAGAAGCAGGAATTCCTTACGTTATTCGTTTAAAAAGTAAAGGAAGTTTTGATAATAAAATCGTTGTCAATGACTGTATTAAAGGCCGTATTGAATTTCCTGAAAATGACATGGATATTGTATTATTAAAAAGTGATGGTATTCCAACTTATCATTTTGCTCATGCGGTTGATGATACTTTAATGGGAACGACACATGTAACTCGTGGAGATGAATGGGTATGTAGTTTGCCAGTACATGTTGATTTATTTCATACATTAGGTTTTCCTGTTCCTCAATATGGCCATTTAGCAACTATTCAAAAAGAAGAAGATGGAAAAAGAAGAAAAATTAGCAAAAGAAAAGACCCTGAGGCTAATGTTGCCTTTTATAGTGAGAAAGGTATTCCTAAAGAAGCTGTTAAAATTTATTTATTAACACTTGCTAACTCTAACTTTGAGGAATGGTTCTTAAATAATCCAGATAAAAATATTAATGATTTTTATGTTTCTTTTGATAACATGAGTACAAGTGGTGCTTTATTTGATATGGAAAAACTTCTTAATATTTCTCGTAATTATTTAAGTCGCATTAGTGCTGAAAAGTTTTATAATGAACTTCTATCGTGGGCTAAGATATATGATAAAGAATTTAGCCTTGATTTAGAAAAATATAAAGATATTATCGTTTCTACCTTAAATATTGAAAGAGAATGTGAAAAACCACGTAAAGATTATGCAATGTTTAGTGAAATTAAAAATAATCTTTCTTATATGTATGGAAAGTTTACATGTGAAACTTACGAATGGCAAAAAATAAGTGATATCGATGAGATAAAGAATATTTTACATACTTATATGACAAAATATTATGATGAAAAAGATAATCAAGAAGATTGGTTTAATAAAATAAAACTTCTATGTGATGAACTTGGTTATGCTTCTAATATGAAAGAGTATAAGAAAAATCCTGAAAACTTTAAAGGCAATGTTGCGGATGTTTCAACTGTTATAAGAGTTGCTTTAACAGGTCGTTCTAAAACACCTAATTTATATGATATTATGTTGATTTTAGGTCGTGCAGAAATTAGTAAAAGAATAGAATTATTGGGGTAAAATGAAAAAGATTGGAATTATATCAGATATACACTCCAACAAAGACGCTCTTTATCAAGTCCTTCTTGATATGGAAAAAAGAGGTGTTGATGAAATTATTTGCTTAGGGGATATGATTACTAAATATATTTATCCTCGCCAAGTGGTAGATACTTTAAAGAGTGAATGCAAAATTCTTATAAAAGGAAATTGTGATGAGAATGTTGTTAAAAATGAAAATTTTAAATATGCAAGAGAACAATTAGGACTTCATAATATAGAATATTTATCTGATTTACCTGTTTTAAAGCAAGAAGCTTTAAATGAATTGCTTGTTAATTATTTTCATGCGATGCCAGAAAATATTTCTAAAATCTATAATCCTTTGAATAATATCAATACTAACACGAAAGAAATGCTTTTAGGGGATAAATCGCAAATAAGCTTTGCAGGACACACACATATTCCTTATATTCAAATTGTGTCGCCTAAAGGTAACCAGATAGTGACAGAACATCCTGTTTTTATAGAAAAAGATACTAGTTATATTGTTAATGTTGGAAGTGTAGGAGATCCTTTAGTTGA
>CAKOQM010000023.1 GCA_934101275.1 uncultured Bacilli bacterium | reverse complement strand
ATGATTTTATCAATCTGTTTTTGGATTTTTTCATCATCTTCTATAACAACAATTCGCATATAATCACCTCACTATAAAGTTTACTAAAAGCGATTATACCATAGTTTTTTCTTTAAAAAAACATCTTTTTTTTAGTATATAAAATTCCGCTAAAGTGTGATTTAATAAATTATTTAAAAAAGAGGCTAAGCCTCTTTACTCATTTCCTTCACTTTTAACTTTAACAAGAACTTCCCGTGGTTTCGACCCATTTTGAGGTCCAATAATACCTCTTTCTTCTAGTAAATCAATCACTCTCGCAGCACGATTATAACCAAAACGGAAACGTCTTTGAATTAAAGAAGCACTTATTTTGCCTGTTTGAACAGCAAAATCCACGATTTCATTATACATAGGATCATCATATTCTTCTTTTTCGCTACCTTCTCCAGCCATATGAGAAGATTCGGCCGTGATATTATATCTTTCATCATAGCTTGCTTGTTGTTCTTTACAAACGGCTTCAATGACCCTTCTTATTTCATCATCAGAAATAAAACATCCTTGAATACGAATCGGCGTGTTTTCACCCATAGGTAAAAATAACATATCTCCTTTACCAAGTAATTTCTCGGCCCCACCAGCATCCAGAATAGTTCTTGAGTCGATACTTGAAGCAACGGCAAAAGCAATACGAGAAGGAATATTGGTTTTAATAACACCAGTGATAACATCCGTACTTGGTCTTTGTGTAGCGACAATTAAATGAATACCGGCCGCTCTAGCGAGTTGGGTAATACGCATGATACTATCTTCAACTTCTTTTCGGGCAGCAATCATCAAATCGGCCATTTCATCGACAATAACAACGATGTAAGGCATCCGTGGTTTGGGGTCATGCGGATTTAATTTATTTTCTTCATCTATCATCCGATTGTAATCATCAATTTTTTTAGCTCCTTTTTCCGCAAATTTGTGATAACGTTGATCCATCTCAACACAAATTTTTTGTAAAGTGGCACTCGCTTTTTTAGGATCAGTAACCACCGGACAAAGTAAATGAGGTACTCCATTATAGTTTGAGAGTTCCACTTGTTTTGGGTCCACTAAAACAAGCTTTACTTCATCAGGCCGATAACGCATTAAAATAGACGCAATGATACTATTTGAACACACAGATTTACCAGAACCGGTAGAACCTGCAATTAATAAGTGAGGCATTTTGGTAAGGTCTGTACATCTTGGAACACCCATGATATCTCTTCCTAAAGCCACTTGAATGCCACCTGTTTTACTAAGCATTTCCTTACTAGCTAAGATTTCTTTTATTTTAACGGCTGAGACAGCTTGATTAGGTATTTCAATACCTATAGTACTTTTTCCAGGAATAGGTGCTTCAATACGAACATCTTTGGCGGCAAGAGCAAGAGCAATTTCTTTATTAATAGAACTAATACGGCTTACCTTAGTTCCGCTTGGAACGACCACTTCAAATTGCGTAACCGCTGGTCCCATATGAATATCAACCACCCGACCCGGTATTTGAAAATCTTTTAAAACTCTTTCCAAATTTTGTTTGTTATTAATTAAAAATTGATTCGAATTTGTCTTTTTAACTTTTACAGGATCATCTAATAAACGCATTTCTGGAAGTTTATAATTAGGATTACTCACATTTTCTGGATTGGCCACAGGTACTTCTGGGGTACTTACGACTTCTGGTGTTTCGATGTGTTTTAATTCATCCACACTATTAACAATAATCGTTTTCTTTTCCGGAATCTCTTCTTCAATAGGCGTTGAAAGACGTTTTTCTAAAGCCTTTTCTTTTTTAGTAATTTCATCTTCCTCTTCTAAAGAGGCTTCTTCTTTAACTCTTTTAAATTTTTGAATAATATTATTTAAAACATTAGATAAATTAACATTAAATAACAAAATAATGCCAAATAGGAAAATAAAACCTAAAACAATATAAGTACCATTAAGTCCAAATAATGAGGCACTGCAAAAAGAAAAAACAGCTCCTAAAATACCTCCTCCAATGACAATAGAAACTTGTCCGGAACTCGATAACGCATTATTAGAATTTATCGAAGCAACCCGTTCCATATAATTATTCATCGTTAAATTAAAGATTTCACTTGCCTTATCGGCTTTTTCAATAAAGGTTAGATGAGATAAAACAAGAATAACGGCTAAAATAAGGTAAATACCAATATATTTGGCACTAAAAAAATTAGGTAATTTCCTTTTAATAAGCATATAAAAGCCTATCACTAAAACAAAAATTAAAATTAATGGCCACCATTCACCCATTAAAAACATTGCAAATTTTTTTATTAAAGCCCCAACAGGTCCAAAGCCAAAGCCAATAAGACCAATAAGAATCATAATGAGCCCAGTAAGTTCTACACTTATTCCATTATTTTTCTTTGTATCCGTTGAACTTTTTTTCTTCTTAGCCATATACTATCACCATATTCATTATAAGGGATTTAAAAAAATAATGCAAACCACGTTTACATTATTTCTCTTTTTTTTCCATCTTTTTAAGTTTGGCATTTATGTTTCTCTTAATCTTTTTAATTATCTTTTCATGTTCTTCTTGTATGTCTTTTCTAAAGAAAATTTTGTATAAAGCTATCGGATGCATAATAAAATCAATGGAATCAGCTTTATCTATTAAAGTAATTAGCCAAGCTTCTTTACTTCTCGGTAATCTTTTATTAACAGGAAACATATGCGTGATCATGATCTCTTCTACTTTAGGAGTCACAACTTCTGTTCCGAAAACTCTTTTTGCATTCACAACGGCTTCACGAGCATGTGTAAAAGCATGCTTTTGTAAGAAAGGCTTTTTTTCTTTTCGTTCTTGCCAAGGATGTTCATAAAAGTCGTGTAGTAAGCCAGCAATCGCGAGGCTTTTATAATCCATATGAAATCTTTTTCCAATATGATAACAATCATAGCTAACCCTTAATACATGCGCGTAAACAGATTCATTAATATGATGGGCATAAGTTTTTCTTTTTTGCATTTCTGCTTCTAATAAAATAGGTTCTACAATTTGATAATATTCTAAGTATTCGTTACCGAAGTCTTTTTTTTTAGGCTTTTTCGTTTTTAAACCATAATATAAATAACTTAACAAAGTAACTATTTGTAAGAAAACTGTAATATAAATAAAAATATCAACATTAAAATGAGGAACAACCAAACCAACAAATCCTAAGATAATGGTAATAAAAATTATCCAAGTTTTAAACTTCCCTACAAGTAAAGAAGCGGCCACACCCTTTTGAAAATAAAAATATAAATTAATAATACCAATTAGACATTCTAAAATAAGAACATAAAAGAAACTTCTTTTCTTTATAATTAGAATAATTAATAAACCAATCGCTAAACTTTTGTCCGCAACAGCATCTAATTTTGCGCCCAATTCTGAAGTAGCAGCAAATTTTCTTGCTAAATACCCATCAATAGAATCTGTTAAAGCCGTTATGATAGCTAAAACAATTAAAATTTTATAATGATCTGTTAAACCTAAATAAATAATGATAGGCGTTAAAATAAGTCTGAAACTCGTCAGTATATTGGGAATGTATTTTTTTATATTCATACTCCATCATTCCTTCCAATAAAATTTTAGCATACTTTATATATTTTAGGAACACAAAATCTCTTACAAAATTGTCACAATATTTTAATACTTTTATGGTTTTAATGCTGTTATAGGAAGAATATAAATATCATTTTCTTCATCATAACCAACATAAGTTGAATTAGCTGTAATAACACACATAAATTTTGGCTTTTTAATCATAGCATTTTTAAATTTTATTAAATTTTCTTTGGCTTCTTCTACTTTATTATTTCCTAATTTAATCTCAATAGCAGCATATTCCCCACCCTTAAATTCTAAGATGCTATCAACTTCTAAGCCACTAATATTATCTCTAAAATGATATAAATGACCATCAAGATAATTTGCGTAGATTTTTAGATCTCTTTCCACTAATGCCTCAAACATAAAACCAAATGTATTAAGATCATTCATTAATTTTTTTTCATCTAATTCCAACACAGAACATGCCAAGGAAGGATCAATAAAATGTCTTTTGGCAGACTTGCCAATTCGCTGCGGAGATCTATAATTTACACTATAAGCTTCTTGTAAATCAATAACATATAATCTTGTTAAGACGTCTAAATAGTCTGAAATCGTGGCACGACTTTCAAGTACGTTATTTTCGACAGCATAATTATCAATATCTTTTAATAAAGTTTGATTACTTACTACCGTAGATTCATTTCGAGCCAAAGATTTTAAAAGCATCTTCATTTTATTTTTATCTCTTTTTTTGTCATCATTAATATCTTTATCTAAGATAGCTTCTATATAACTGTTCGGAATCAAACCGACCAAATCTTTATCGACTTTTAAATTACTAGGCCATCCTCCTCTAATAATTAAAGTAGCAATAGCTTCTAAAGTTGGAACTTTTACATTTACATTTTTTTGAACATGATTGTACATATCCATAATAGAGGCCTCTTTTGTGGAATCATTTGATTCATATAAAGACATTGGATACATCTTTAATTTTCCGATACGTCCAGCACCAGAATGAAAGACTTCTTTTTTTCTCATTTCACTTAGTTCTGTTGAACAAGTTAAAATATAATTACCAGGAGTACCTATTGAATCGCATTTTCTTCTTACTACATCCCATATTTTTGGTATTTTAGTCCACTCATCAATTAATTCTGGTTTGTTCTCATTTAATACTATTTCAAGATTCAAGGATGCTTTTTCAAAGGTTTCTTCTTCATCTAGATAAATACTACTATTAGCATATTTACTTGAAGTCCATGTTTTTCCACACCATTTTGGTCCTTCGACCGAAACAGCTCCAAAAACTTTTAAATATTTTTCTAACTTTTCATCAGCAAGTCTAGGTAAATAGTTTTTTTCATTAAAATTCATAATATTATCACCGGTTTAATATTATCACATTTTAAACAAATGTGCAATTTTTAAGTTTTTCAATGTGCAATTTTTAAAATTTTTAATGTGCAATTTTTAAGATTTTTAATGTGCAATTTTTAAGCATAATAAAAGAAGACTGTTTCTAGTCCTCTTCTACCGATTCACATTTCATTGGTTTTTTCTCCTGACATTGAACCCTATAGTCCACCACCAGCCCCAAAAGAATCAAGTTCTTCTTGGGTAGCAATAATATTTATTCTCATTCGTCTATTACCACAGACAAATAAAGCTTCTCCTTGGTTATAATATTTAATACTATCTTTCTCACTATCATTTAAATCAATTAGTTTGGATAAATCATCAACCGCTTGTTTTTTCATTCCCATAACAAGATAATATGAAGCATTATCAAATATAGCTTTACCATGTGTAATAATATTTTGGGCAGCAAAGTCTGTTGGCTGTTGCGTAACAATAATAGTACCTGTGTTATATTTTCTACTACGTCTTTGAATTTGGGCTAAGAATTCTGCACCTAATTCATTTTTAGTAGATAATAAAACATGGGCTTCATCGACATACATAACCGTATTAACGGTTGGATCAAGACATAAACCCCAAGCATATTTTAAGATGTTAAAGAACAAGGCATTACGAACATTTTCGTTAGCGTTCATTAACTCTTTAATGTTAAAGACAATAAAATCACTATGAATATCTAAAGTTGTATGACCGGTAAAATAATAACGAAGTTCTTTTACTAAAGGTCTAATTTTAAGTTCCAATCTTTCCATAACATCTCTTTCATGAGTTTTCTCTGTCATAGATAAAAGTCTACCTTTAATAGTCGCATAAACATCATCAAATGTTGGATAATCCTCACTTGTGAATTTGCTGAAATCGCTATCACTATCAATTTTATAACGTTTGTAAGTATCCTGAACGACATCACTAAACATATTTAAAACGTCTTCTTCAATATCAGGACTATAGTACTTCATAAAAGCATTTATTTGTTGAATCGTTCTTGCAAAAACCGTATAACCAAGTCCTTGGCTAATTTCTTCTGGATCCGCATCAATAACAATTTCAAGAGGGTTAACCATACCGAACTCTCCACCTTTACCAAGGTCTAGAAAGTCACCACCCATGGTAGTTGCCATATCTTCAAGTTCCCCTTCAGGATCAATACAAACAAGTTTATATTCATTACGAATATGACTTCGAAGTAGAAGTTTGGCAGCCGTTGATTTACCTGAACCAGAAGCACCTAAAATGATAATATTCGCATTATTTCGATTATTTTCCTTTTTTATTTGATATAAAAACTGATTAAATAAAACAACACCGCCAGAAAAATCAACACCAAATAAAGTACTATTTCCAGGATCTTTAATACTGTCAAAGATAAACGGATACATCGCGGCAATCGTTGGAGATGGAATAGGTGTTCCTACCCGATCTTCTACATCTTGCTTTGGAAATATTGGAATCATAGATTTCAATACTTTTTCTTGTTCAAACATTAAGGAAATACCACGCATACCTAAAGCATCTAAATAGTTTCTTATTTGCATTTTTTTATTTTCCATATCATCTTTCGTATCTGCAGAAATCAAAACATGAAGTTGGAAATCATAGATTCGTGATTGTGTTGTGACAAGCATCGAAATAAATTGTTCTAGCGATTCATAATCTTGACGAATTCTTTCTTGAATGGTTTTATCATGTTCATTTTGATATCTTAATTTTAAATCAGCAATCTCTTTATTAATCATTCTTTGTAAAGTAGATAATTCAATAGGAATATGTTTGGCAACAATTTTGATACCACTTAAGTTTGTTAAATTAGCCAAATAACCTTGATCAATAAATTTAGGATAACTAACAATAGTTAATATTGTACAGTATTTGCCACTCATCATAAATTCTGTTGGTTTAAATTCGACTCCTTTTGGAGCTATTTGAGCTTTTATATTCATTGTACACCTACCATCCCACTAAAAGTTGTTGCAGATCCACCATTAAAGAAATTATCTAAAATAATTCTTAAATCGTTATTACTTGTTTGTTGACTGTTTAATCCACAATTAGCTAAATTACTGATTAAAGTATGAAGACGTTTTTGAATAACATCCATTTTTTTTTCTTTAAATAAAATATAATATTCCGTATCAACAACGTTATATTCTGCACTCATAAACATATTAGCCTTATTAATATCCTCTTGAACAAGTTTACGAGTTATTGGATTATTTGTTTTATTAAATAAAATTTGCAATTGTGATAAATATACATTGATATCAACAGGACGATCCGCGACAACAAGCCAAAATTCAAAATTAATAGCATTGTAAAAATTTCTTAATTGATAAATAACATTATTTCTTGTTCCAGCATCTAAAATAAAAATATTTTTAGGGGCAATTTTAATACCCGTCACATATTCTCCATTTTCAAGTTGGATCATACCATTCATTATATTTTTAAGTGGGACCCAATCTTCTGACCACTTACTTACTACTTCATCTTTTTTATCTTTCGCCATCTTTAATACACCAGCCTTTCCAATAATACCTTTTTCTTCCTAGCGTAAATGTAACAATATTAGTAATCAATTGTAAAACATTATGGTAATTTGGTACCGGAATTACTAAAAATCCCGATATCAAAGCAGGTAACAATATAATTATTGCTGTCGTAAAATTCATACCTTGAAATAACCATAATAATATTAACGTAATACTACAACCTGTTCCAAATATTGCTAGATCAATCCAAGTAAAGAAGCCAAGAATAAGTTTTGACTTCTTTGTATTGGCAGGTATCAAATATTGATTCATTCTCTCTTACCCCTTTTCTATTGTTTTTTCAACAACTTACGCAATAAGTCTGAATCGCTTTCCTTTTTAACCTCACCAGGATTGCTAGATTCAGCATATTCTTTATTAAATAACTCATCTTTTGAGCCATCTGCTTTTCGAGTATAACTACCTTCCGCAAGATTTTCAGTATAATCTTTTGCATTTTTCAACCAATTGTTCTTGTATTTTTTTATTTCATTAATTTCATCGACTCCAAGTCCAGAACTATTTATTTGAGCATCTGTCATATTTACATAACTATTTAATGATTGACCGACAATGCCTTCAGATGTAGCTTTTTGATTCCATAAATCATACATAACATCGGCATTTAAAGAAGAATTGATAGCCCGCTTTTTATTTTCATCAGTTGTAGTATTCATTAAGTCTGTTAAATATTTCTTTCTTACCTCCTGAGCCCTTACGTCTGAAAACGCTATACCTTTTTGATGAGCATAATCTTTGGCTGCCTGATCGGCCGCTTGAAAATCTTTTGAATATTTACCATGTTGAATATTAGACGAATAAATTTTAAATTTGACTCCATTGTTCATATTGTCGTGAAACGTTGACTTGAATTTACCGGTATCTTCGTAATCACGAACAATTTTATTTCTTTTTTCATTTAATGCATTAATAACATTGTTTTTATTTGCATCATTTAGTCTCTGACCGATACTTCGACCGCCAAAAATACCTTGTTCCGTACCGTAACCATAAGCTGATTCAAAAGTTTTTGTTCGTTGCGCGCCAAATTGAGCTCCACCAGATTTAAATCCAGCCGCAGCACCTTGACGCATGGCTGCCCAAGTATTTATATTTTTATCAAAAATACCAGATGACAGTCCTCCTAATGAACCTGATACAGAACCTATGCCTTTGTTTAATACTGTGCCAATTGGACCTCTTTCCTTCAATTTGTTTGTAATTCCAAGTTTTAAGTTTCCTGTTTCGATACCTAAAACATCGCCAATAATTTTTGGTGCTTGTTTTACAAAAACAAATATACCCATAATCACAACAGCTAAAGCCAACTTTCCAGTACTACTGTCCGTCCACAATTCCATTAAAGTATTATTTGTAGTAATTGCATTAATAAAATAAATAGCAATATACATTAAAGCGACTCTTATAAATACTTCACAATACACAGAAATTGTTTGTTTTAACCATTTATCAAATGTTCCTTTTTTACTTGGAATAATCCTTAAAATAATCGGAATAGGTGCCAACAGCTGATAAAAAGCCAGCTTAACAACTCTAACTCCTAAGTCTAATGTAAATGACAATAAAGCATAAATAAGAAAACAACCAGCAGCTGAAGAAATAATTGGATGATAAGTAATTATCACATTTTCACCGTCTACAACAGCCCCAGAAGAAACGGCATTAGTTAATAATGTAACATTTCCCCATTCACCACGTTCTAAGATACCTTTTTTGATGTAATCCCAATCAATGTTTGGACCCCATAAAGATAATTTAGGATTTAAATTTTCAGGATTCACAAAAGCATTAAAAACTGTAAATGACACATAATCTCCGAAACTCATATAGCTTTCATCACTAGAAGTATCTGATACATCGACAACATCCGATCCAAGTATGACTGCACCTAATAAATTGGATGACAAAATGAAATTTTGCATACGATACGCATAAGTAAAAATACTAGGAAGCAAGCCTAATAAGACTAAAGATGTGACTAGATTAACAGCAACCTTACCAGCACTTTTATCTCCTTTTGTTAACTTATCTGGATCTACTATAGCATTTAAAAGAGCATAAACTAAATAAAATAACATAAAAATGCCTAAAAGAGCGTAAATACGACTTGCAAAATTATTAAAGAAACTATCTTTAAAAATTTGGGCTGTCGCTAGTTTCATGAAAAGTTGATAACATTGCGCTGCAAACCAGTAAATAGTTTCATCCACCCAAAGTAAAAAATGATGAATGGTATTGTTAAACCAAGAAACAATTGGATTCCACCCTATTAAAAACATATCAAACATATTATCACATCCTTTTAACTTCCAATACCACAAGTAGAAAGATCATAAATACCAAACAAATTAAATAAAATATCCAGTAAAAATGGAATGAAGAAAATAATTAAGCCTGCTGTAACTCTTTTTACTGTTCGTTGATTAGCTTTTTTTACATCATCTTGATTTTCTGCTGCTATAGCTTTTATATAATCAATTGTTGATAATACGATAACCATAGCCGGTGCTAATAATTTGATACCTAAAAATAAATCTTGTAAAAATTGACCAAAATCATTAAATTCATCGCTACCATTTTTTTTGAAAATATTTTTACATGTTACTTCCTTATCTGTTGGTATATTCAAACCCGGTTCAATACTAGAATCTGAGCCATCTTCAAACTCATCACAATCATCAGGTTCCACCGAAATCCATTCAGAACCCTTACATGGTATAACTGAATTTTCTATTGTTGATTGTTTATACCATCCTGAGCTTGTCTCAAGTCCCTTGTTTTTTATTAAAGTATTAATTACATAATATTGGTTGACCCCATCACTATCTTTCTTTTTCATAACAATAGCTAGAGCATGATCTTCTGTTGAAAACTTTTTACAAGCTTCTCGTTCACTGTTAGAATTTATAAAAGCTAGAACACTTTTATTATTATCAAGAGCATCATCGATAGCTGCCATTGTATTTGAAATCGTTTCTGTAACAACACCATATTCATTTGCAAAATCCGTAGCCGTTTTGATATTACTGTAATCATTCTTCTCTAAATCAGATTCATAATTATCACATAAAAAACTAGAAATTTCTGTTGGAGTATATTCCATTCCATAACTTTTTAAAACAGAAGCCATAGCTAAAGGAAAATAGCCGGCTGGACTCATATTTTTACAAGTTCCATCTTTTACGCTTTTATAATCATCATTATAATAAGCATATACCGTACTTGTTTTTATTTTTTGACATGTCTTTGCCTCAACTTGAACGGTAATAAATAAGCTAAATAAAATCAACAATATATACCACTTTTTTTTCATAATTTCACGCTCGTTTTCAACATAAATTATACTAGAAATAATACCTTATAACAAGAAAAAAATGTAATCTTTAACAATTACATTATTTTGTACAACTTCCAACATCCCATACACATTTAAAACAATTTTGATAGTTTGATTCATACTCACTGTTACTCCAGCCATCAACTAGACTAAAAACAAAATCGATAATGGCAGGAAGAAAGAAAATACATACGCCAGCAAGCGCCCTAAACATTAATGATCGAGCAGACTTTTTAATTTCATCATCTTTTGATCCAGTCACAGCTCTAAAAAAGTCATACATTCCAAAGAGAATAATAACAATAGGAATAAGTATTTTGGCAAGACGTATAATATGTCCAATAAACATAAATGTTGGTTTTAATCCTTCACAGTAATTAACTGTCGTAGATGTTTTTGTTTCGCCTTCTAACAAAACAATACCATTACTTTCATTCGTTTCTGATGTCACAACAACACCATTTTCTGCTTCTAATGTGGTTACCTCAACAGCATAAGTTGGCATAACACCTATAAAAAAACTTAGTAAACTAACTAATAAAAATCTAAATTTCATTTTCCACCTACTTACATTGTCTAACATTTAAAACACATTTTTGACACGCATTGAACGTTCCTCTAATGTTAGCAAAATCACTTATTAAAGAAAATACAAAACTTACTAAAGTTGGTATTAAAAATATGACAACTCCTGCAACAACGCGGAAAGCTAAAGCCCTTCCTGATTTTTTTATTTCATCATCCTTAGCTCCTGTAACCGCTCTAAAAAAGTCAAGAGAACCATAAATAATGATAACAATAGGAATGATAATTTTAAAAATCAAAACAATATTACCAATAAATTCCAACGGTGCTTTTAATTTAGTACAATAACCTGTATCATCTGTTAAAGTTGTATTACCGTTGTTGTTGTCTGATGAATTCGAATTTCCGCTTTCATAAGACGAATTATAATAATATATCTCATCAGGTGAAATATCTACACGATTTTTGTTAGATATAGAAGCTGATTTTTTTTCAAGTTGTTCTCTTGTAAATGTTTGACAACTACCCACTTTTTTACATAAAACAAAACGATCCCCAGACATATAAAAGTACATTCTAGTTTTACCAAAAGTTGAAGTATTATATCGTTGCTGAGCTTCTTCACTATAATTATACTGTACATCATTATATTTAACAACCGCCCCACCGGTTGTTAAACCATCGGCATTTTTATCAACTTTAATACAATCATCATCCGAATTTGTACAAAGAGCATACTCTTTATCGTCTGTTTCATAATAATAGGCTGCACTTACATTTATTAAATTTATCGAGAAAAGAGCAACTAAAAATAAAATTTTCTTTTTCATTAACTATTCATTCCTTCCAACTTACAAGATTTACTATTACAACTATTTACATCACAATTTGAATTTAATACACATTCACTGCAACAGCACACATCAATTTTATAATCACTCCAGTCGTTCAACATATTAAAGAAAAATTGAACAAGACCTGGCAATAAGAAGACAAAGACACCCGCAGCAAGACGAAACATAATGGATTTAGCAGCCTTTTTTATCGCGTCATCTTTAGCGGCCATAACAGCGGAATACAAATCTTTAACCCCAAAGGCAATAATCACAATAGGAATGACATATTTAGCAAAATTAACAATCGAACCTAAAAATTTAGCAATTTTACGATACTGTGGCATACTACAAATTTCACCGATCGTTGTATCTTTAACGTTATAGTTTGTACCTTCTTCTCCTGTAGTACTACTTTCTGTTTTCCCATCGTCTGTCGTCGTACTCTCTGTTTTTTTATCACCTGATGTACTATCTTCTGTTTTCTTATCATCCGTTGTTGTACTTTCATTTTTTTTGTCATCCGTTGTTGCCGTATTATCTTTTGTCGTACTATTTGATGAATTTGAAGAAGAGCCTAATAAAGTCATAATGCCATATCCATGAGTTGTCAAACTATCTTTGTCGTCACTCACATAAATTTCATAACTTGTTTTTCCAACATCTGAAATTTGATCAATTATTACAAAGCCTGTAGCAATATTAGCATATTTATAACATTCTTTGTGGTTAAATCCCCAGTTTTTAACAGTAACAAAAGAACTTGTATTAAGATCTATTTTAGCAAAATAATTTATTGTACCGCTTACACTTGTTCCAAGTCCACCAGGATTTTCTGTTACAATTACCGTTGCTGAATAAGAATCATTCATTTTTGAACCTGTACTATATTCACATTTACTTATAGCATTTACAAAAAAAGGAAATAACGCTATTAGCAAAAAGAATATGATTTTTCTTTGCATATTAATCACCAAACTTTACATAAAAAATTATATCAATAAATATTGAAAAAAACTAGTATTTTCTAGCTTTCTTCAATATAGCATTTGTCAGAAGTTGGATCAAGTAAACAATTTATGCAATTATCAAATCCACCCGTACCACCATTGCCAATAATAGCTTTAGCCCCATCATAAATAGCATTAATAATACCTGGTATCAAAAAGATTGCAATGCCAACAAAAATACGTACAACAATAGATCGGGCATATTTTTTTGCTTCATCTATTTTATCTAAAGTCATAATTTTAAATAAGTTGACAAATCCCATGATAATAACAATGGCTGGGATAAGTATTTTAGCAACATAAAAAAGTAAACCTAAAAACTTAAACGTACGTGAAACATTAGAATCCGTACAAAAATTAGCTAAACTTATATTACAGTTATCATCGTTTTCACATAAAGTTTTGGGGTTAAATGGCTTGTTGCTAGTTGATGATGAAGACTCAGTTTTATCTTCATGCCCTGTGCTATCGTCATTGCTGCCGTTGATTAATCCAGATGATTTTTTGTTGGTAATAATATAATGTTTAACTCCAGATGTTTCTCCACCTTGATTTTCAAAATATAACGCACTACTTTCACAACTGTCTTTATTCCAAAAAACGTCATATAAATCTTCTTCCACAGAATAAATAATATTATTTACAGCAACAGCAGCATCATACATGACACTTCCTCCTGTCGTAGTACCCTCTATGTATACGCTAAAAATTCTTTCTCCATCGGCATTATATCCAAATGTGATTTCTAATTTTTTATCTCCACGAGGCGTTGAATATCTTGTGCAAACTGTACGACTTTTGTCTTCTTTTACTTCAACATTATTTTTTTCTATTTTCATAGTACCAGAAATAGAAGTTGAAGAATCTCCACCTGCAGCGCAAATGGTATTTTCATCTTGAATTATATAATTTCCAGAGGCATCTGTACAGTAAGCCAATGTAGGACACTGTGGTGCTAGCTTATTTTCATTATATACTTTTTTTAAATAGACATTTTCTTTAAAACTATACTTAAACATTATCGATTTTCCAGGAACCCAATCATTAGCTGGATGAGTAATTTTGTCATTATAAATTTTTATTTCAAAATCTTGAACATCCTTAACACTATAAGAACAAGTTGCTAATTTTTCTGAAGCACTTGCTCCACCAGACATTCCAAACAAAATAAACGAAAATAAAAGCCAAAAGAACATTTTTTCCTTCATCCCAATCACCCTAGCTTTATGTATAAATTATAGCAATAAGTACTAAAAAAACTAGTATTTTCTAGCTTTCTTCAATATAGCATTTGTCAGAAGTTGGATCAAGTAAACAATTTATGCAATTATCAAATCCACCCGTACCACCATTGCCAATAATAGCTTTAGCCCCATCATAAATAGCATTAATAATACCTGGTATCAAAAAGATTGCAATGCCAACAAAAATACGTACAACAATAGATCGGGCATATTTTTTTGCTTCATCTATTTTATCTAAAGTCATAATTTTAAATAAGTTGACAAATCCCATGATAATAACAATGGCTGGGATAAGTATTTTAGCAACATAAAAAAGTAAACCTAAAAACTTAAACGTACGTGAAACATTAGAATCCGTACAAAAATTAGCCAAACTTATATTACAATTGTCATTTTCTTCACATAATTTCTTAGGATTAAATTTTTTATCATCCTTATAATGATCACGATAATAGTTATCTTCATCAATTTCAGTCCCATCTTTTATAGTTTCATCTTCTTTAGAAACCAATTTAATTTCGCCTTTATATTTTCCTTTTTTACTACTACTTACATCACACGTATATTTTATGCCATAAGTACAACTTATATAAAGTGATCCTTGTGCATCACAAGAAGAGGCTACTTCAAAATCATCAATAGCTGTTAATGTGTAGACGGTTTCTCCACCTTTTTGACTAAAAACAGGTTTCCCATCAATAACAGAATAAAGAATACGTGCAGCTGAACTTCCCGGTAAAAGTCCCATGCTGTTATATTCACACGTCATAGAAGGCGTTTCTTGATTAATGGTAATATCCCCTGAAGACTTTGAAGAATCCAAAGTTGCCAGGTAGCAGGAACCATTGTTATCACAAGCCTTATTGTAAAAAACACTCTCATCATATTGACTATAAATTTCAAATGCCGCGGTACCATCAATTCTCACATACAAATTTGAAGTACAACTTAAAGTGGTACCATTATTTTTCAAAAAATTTTTATAAACAATATTTTTAGAAAGTAAAGTTAAGTATGTACTTGCTTTATCTAAAGCCCATTTAGCACTAACCGTTCCGTCATCACTCACAGTCACAATAATATCTGATTGAAGTGTTTTATGTTGTCTTGTATAATAACACGTTAATTCTTCAGCATTAACGGTTGCAATAACACTAAAAAACATTAATATAAACAAAAAAAGGATTTTCTTTTTCATTAACGATCACCTAAACTTTATGTATAAATTATAGCAACAATCACATAAAAAAACTAGTGTTTTTCGACACTAGTTCATATCAATATCACCGTTCCATGCAGAACTTGCCGCATTCTCACATTCAGACTCGCCTGGTGAAGTAATACAAGTACGACATACATTCCAGTCTTCTCTAACATCTTCGGTATTAAAGCTTGAAATTAAGCCTAGTACAATACCTACAATAGTAGGTACAAAGAAAATAGCAACAGCTGCAATAGCACGCATAGCAAGTGATTTAGTAGCTTTTTTAATTTCATCATCTTTAGCAGCTACAACAGCTCTACCTAAATCAAGCATACCCCAAACAATTAATAAAATTGGGATAATAATTTTGAAAATAAAGAAAGCATAACCTACGATTTGCCATACATTGGCAGAATTTCTACAAAAATTAACAGCTCCAATTAAACCCATAATTAAACCTCATTTCTTTTAACATAATCATATTTTATACTACAAAGCTTTATAAAGTCAAGTAAATATTAGATTAGTCCTTAATTTGTTCGATTTTCATTAGGTTTGTTGTACGATCTGTATCTGTATTAGGGTAACCACCCGTAATAACAATAATATCGTCTTTTTGAAGTGGTAAGAATTTCTTGGCTTCTAAGATACTATTACCAATAACTTCATCTGTTGAATTCATAAGAGGCATTTCTACTGGATAAATACCATAATTTAAAATGAGACGACGACCATCTTTAGCACTTGGTGTTAAAGCTAAAATTGGGGCAACTGGTCTAAAGTTGCTGATCAAACGAGCGGTTCTACCATGAACAGTAGCGGTTGTAATGAGTTTAGCATTTAAACGATTTGCTGTATCAACAACAGCGGTTGCAATAGCATCTCTAGCATTATTCACTAAACGTGTTTCATTAACAACATTATATTCCGCATATTTTTCGGTAACTTCACAAATACGAGCCATAGCAGCAACGGTTTCAATTGGATGTTTACCCATTGTTGTTTCACCAGATAACATAACCGCATCCGTTCCATCTAATACTGCATTAGCAATGTCACTTGTCTCAGCTCTTTTTGGACGCGCATTTTCCATCATTGTTTCAAGCATTTCTGTTGCCACAACACAAATTTTATTACGACGACGGCATGCCTTAATCATTTTCTTTTGTTCAATTGGTACAAGTTCACTTGGAATTTCTGTTCCAAGGTCACCACGAGCTACCATAATACCATCTGAAACATCTAAGATACTTTCTAAGTTTTCAATACCTAAAGCACTTTCAATTTTACAAATAATTTGGAAGTCTTCTCTACCATGTTCTTTTAATAATTCTTTAGCCGCTAAAACATCTTCTGCACAGTTAACAAAAGATAATGCTACGAATTCTCCACCATGTTCACAAGCATAAATTAAATCTTCTTTGTCTGCTTCACCAATAAATGGAATATCAAGTTTGACACCAGGAGCACTCATACTCTTACGGTTTCCTAAATGTCCACCACTAACAACACGGCAAGTAACGCCATCTTCTTCTTTACTAATAACTTCAAGTTTCATCTTAGCATTTTCAAGTAAAACAACATCACCAACATTTAAAGAATCAATAGCTTCAGGATGATTTACAGAGAATCTCTCGCTTGTTCCCAAAACATTTTCTTTAACAAGACGAACTATTTGACCATCTAATAAATCAATGCCATCATTTTCCATAACACCGCATCTAAATTCAGGTCCTTTCGTATCCCATAAAATAGCAACACTTAAACCTGTTCTTTTTCTTACTTCATGAACAGAATCTAAAGCTTGTTGTCTTTCTTCTAAAGTAGCATGAGAAAAGTTAATTCTTGCTACATTCATTCCAGCTAAAACCATTTGTTCCATCACATCAGGTGTGTTACTTTTTGGTCCTATACTACAAATAATTTTTGTTTTTTTCATAACCATATACTCCTTTTTCGAACAAAAATGATTTTACTATAAAGAGGTATAAAAATCAAGAGTTTCCCCATAATAAATTTGTGATGAATATGAAAAATAAAGAACTTTTAGATATGTTAGAAAAAGGAACCTGTACTTTTACCTGTACCCAATTTTTAAAAGAGATTCTTTTGAAAAATAATTTTAAGGAATTAAAAGAAACGGATATATGGGACTTACAAGAAGGAAACTACTTTGTAACCCGTAATGATGCCAGTTTAATAGCTTTTAAAGTACCTTCCAAAAGAACGCACTTTCAAATTATTACAACCCATAACGATACCCCGAGTCTTCTTTTAAAGCCTAAAGGGGAAAATATCACGGAAAACTATTTAAGTGTCAATGTCATGCCTTATGGCGGACTCTTAAACTATGGGTGGCTCGATCATCCTTTATCTTTAGCCGGAAGATTGTATACCAAAAAGAAAACGAAAATCCAAAAACAAATCGTGGATTTAAAAGAAGCCTTGGCTATTATTCCTAGTGTCGCGATTCATTTAAATGATAAAGCTAATTCGAGTCTTGACCTTAATATGCAAAAAGATTTACAACCTATTTTAGGTTTATCCAAAAATGAAAAAGATTTTGAAAAAATATTAAGGGAAAAACTAAACTTAGCAGCAAGTGATGAAATCCTTGATTATGACTTTTTTCTTTATAATAAAGATGCTGCCGAAATAATCGAAAGCCATTTACTCTTGTCTCCTCGTATTGATAATATAACCAGTGTCTCCGCATCCTTTTATGCTTTTTTAAAGACTAAGGCAACCTCGCATATTAATCTTTTTTGTACATTTAATCATGAAGAAATTGGTAGTCTTACTAAAGAAGGTGCGGAAAGTGATTTTTTAATTGATACCTTAAAAAGAATAAGTGCCTCTTTAAAAATGGATGTAGCCTCTTCCTTAGCCAAAAGTTTTATTATAAGTTCAGATAATACCCATGCGGTTCATCCTAATCATCCCGAATATAAAGATATCACAGGGAATGTTTATTTAGGAAAAGGGTTTGCTATTATAAAGGAAGTAGAAAGTACCACCGATGCTTCTTTTTCTTCTTTGTTAAAAGATTTATGTCAAAAAAATAAAATTCCTTACCAAGATGCCACCTTAAAAAATGATTTAACGGGAGGCTCTACCTTAAGTAGTTTAAGTCTAAGACAAGTCAGTGTGAATTCTATCGATGTCGGCATCGGTGAACTAGCTATGCACTCTTCTTTAGAAGTTTGTTCTTTAAAAGACTATGAATCTTTAAAAGCTATGATGAAGCTCTTTTATGAAACTTCTTTAAAAGAAATCAAATAAAAAAACTACTAGAATTTTATTTTCTAATAGTTTTTTCCATTCTCTTATTGAACAGAATCTTTTAATTTTTTACCAGCTTTAAATGTAACAGCGTTTTTAGCAGGAATTTGGATTTTTTCTTTTGTTGATGGATTAATACCTTCTCTTGCTTCACGAGTTTTTACAGAGAATTTACCAAAACCTACAAAAGTAACTTCTTTTGATTCAATAAGTCCTTTTTCAATTCCTTTTAAAATAGAATCTAATACACGGCCAGCTTCTGCTTTACTAATTTGTGTATCTTCTGCTACATAATCGATTAAATCTTGTCTTGACATAATAATTGTCCATCCTTTCAAATTCTAATAAGGGCTTACCCTTACATATTAAAATTATCAAACTTTACACTTAAAATCAAGAAAAAATGCCATTTTTAGGCATTTTTTTCACTATATAACAAAGGCAATTAAATTACTTGACCCTTTGTTTACAATTTTTGTCACTGTTTGACTTAATTTATAACGGGTATTTTCAGGCATAATAGAAAGTTTGGCTTGAATCCCCTCTTTAACAATCACATCTAAACTTCGACCAAAAATTTCACTTTTCCAAATACTAGAAGGGTCTGTTTGATAATCTTTCATTAAATAGTTAATAAGTTCTTTACTTTGTAACTCGGAACCAATAATGGGTTCAAAAGTACTTTCCACATCTACTTTCATCATATGAATAGAACTTGCTACCGCATGAAGTTTTACTCCATACCGATTACCTTGTTTAATAATCTCTGGTGTTTGTAGTTTCATGTCATTAAGAGTTGGATAAACAATACCATAACCCGTGGTTTTCGTTTGTTTTAAAGCATCTTTAATGGCATCTAATTCTTCTTTACCTTCTGCATAGGTCGTAAACACTTTTAATAAACCTGCTTTTGAAGTGGCAGCATCCCCGACTAAACTTTTTAAAACACTTTGATATAGGCTATCATCACTTTCTAGGCGAATACTAACGACCCCATTCGATGTATCTAAATGGCTGATATACGCTTTCGAAATATATTCCGAAGAGGTAAAATGCGTGATAATATCTTCCACATCCCGAACTTTATTTACACTACCGACACTTTCTTTGATTTTTTCTAAGTAATGTTTTTTAATATCATGCGTATTCGGTAACACATTAACCCATTTAGGAATATCAACGGCAATATCCAAAACAGGAAATTCGTATAAGGCTTCTTTTAAAATACTTAAAATTTCAGGCTCTTCCATATTCTCAACATTAATAGGTAAAACTGGTACGTTGTAAGATTCTTGTAAGCTTTCTTTAATACTTCTTGTTTCCGGATTATCCGGATGCGTTGTGTTTAAAACGATAATGAAAGGTTTACCGATACTCATAAGTTCACCAATGACTTTTTCTTCAGCTTCTAAATAATCTTCTCTTTTTAACTCGCCAAAAGAGCCATCCGTGGTAACCACAATACCAATCGTCGAATGGTCTTTAATCACCTTTTCCGTTCCAATTTCCGCGGCTTCAACAAAAGGTACGGATTCCGAAAACCAGTATGACCTGTTTTTGTGATACCCATAAGTCTTTTTAAAAATTGCTCAAAAGCAACCTGTATTTTTCTTATAC
>CAKOQM010000022.1 GCA_934101275.1 uncultured Bacilli bacterium | reverse complement strand
TTATGCTTGATTTAAATGAAGAAGACTTGGCTAAGTTACCAAGAGATAGAAAGGTGATCAAATTTATGAATGAAGTAGAAAAAGTAAATGAAGACCCAGAATTCTTTAGTTATATGACCAAAGAAGAGGATGAAGAAAAGTGTCACAATACCGAGCTTAAAGAAGCCAATGAGGCTGGCAAAAAAGAAGAAAAAATAGAAATTGCTAAAATAATGCTTAAAAAACATATTCCAATGAAAGACATTATGGAAATCACAGAATTAACAGAAGAAGAAATTGAAAAACTAAAAAATGAAAGTGTTGTTTAATTTAATCAAATCAGAATAAATCATTTAATGGTTTATTCTTTTTTATAAAAAAAGACACTATCCATATCTATTTAAATATAGGTAGTGCCACTATATATTACATATCAATATTATTAGGAATGAGATAGTCTAAATAGTTAAGAATATCTTCCTTAGTATAAGGACTGTCTTTTTTTAAAAATTCTAATGCCACATTAAAAACAGCCCCAATGTAAAACTTAGCCAAAATATTTGCGGGTACTTTTTGGGTATCTTTTTTATCCAATTCTTTTAAACACATATTTACATCGTGATCTAAAACATCATATATGATATCTACCATGATACTATTACGATTATTAATCATAATAGATAAATAAATATCCTTTTTATTTTCTATATGATTCAAAAAAATAGAAATGAGATTGAGATAATACTCTTTGGTATTGGAAATATTGTTATTTGCTTTTAATTCACTTATAAGAGAATTTTTTAAACTTTGAATCGCATCAGCCAAAAGTTCATATTTATCATTATAATGGGCATAAAAGGTAGAACGGTTAATCAAAGCTTTATTACAAATATCCGAAACTTTAATCTCTTCAAATGTTTTTTCTTTCATAAGATTGGTAAGTGTCTCAAATAAGGCATTTTTGGTCTTAATGACACGTAAATCATTTTTATTCATGTAGTCACCTCATGGATAATTATACTAAAAAATAAACAAATGTAAAGATAAAGGACATAATGTGGTTTAAATATACATACATTTCGTACAAAGTGTTGGATATCATACAACAATAAACTTATGTTGGTGAAAAAAGAAAAGAAGAAGAATAAAATAATTAAGCGCGAAGGGAGTTAATATTATGAAAAAATTTGCTGAAAAAATTTGTGAACATAAAACTGGCATTCTTCTTGTTTCTCTAATTCTTATGGTCTTTGCCTTTGTTGGTATGAAACTTACGGGTATTAATTATGATATCCTTGTTTATTTACCACAAGAAATTGAAACAGTACAAGGTCAGGATATTTTAACAGATGAATTTGGCATGGGAGCTTATTCCGTAGTGATTTCAGAAAACCTATCGGGTCAAGCCTTACTTAACTTAGAAAAGCAATTTGAAAATATTGATGGTGTTAATAAAGTAATTAGTGCTTATGACCTTTTAGGAACGACCATTCCTATGGATATGTTACCTAGTGAAATAACAGAAAAGTTACATCAAGATAATACGGATTTATTTTTTGTAACCTTTGAAGAATCAACATCTTCTACGAAAACATTAGACGCTATTTCACAAATGAAAGAGATTGCGAAAGACAAAGTTAAAATAGGTGGTATGAGTGCTATGGTTTTGGATACTATGGATTTATCCGATAAAGAAATCTTAGTTTATATTTGTATTGCCGTTATTTTATGTCTTATTGTTCTTGAATTATCTTTGGATTCTTATTTTGTACCAGTGTTACTACTTGGTAATATTGGTATTGCTATTTTATTTAATTTAGGAAGTAATATTATTTTTGGTAATATTTCCTACATTACCAAAGCGTTAGTCGCTGTTTTACAACTTGGTGTTACCACAGACTTTTCCATATTTTTGTATCACGCTTATGAACATCAAAAAGAAAAAGGCTTAAAAAACAAGGAAGCTATGGTCGAAGCCATCATGGAAACATTTTCTTCCGTGACAGGTAGTAGTTTAACAACGATTGCTGGATTTTTAGTTTTATGTACAATGAGCCTAACTTTAGGAAAAGACTTAGGTCTTGTTATGGCTAAAGGTGTTTTACTTGGAGTTATTTGTGTTTTAACGGTCTTTCCTAGTTTATTACTTACTTTTGATAAACTTATTACAAAGACAAAACATAAACCATTTACCATTCATTTTGAAAAATTTAATGCCTTTGTTGTAAAACATCATGTTATTATTTTTATCCTTTTTGTCTTACTTCTTGTGCCTGCTTACTTAGCTAATAACAATGTAGGAGTTTATTACAAAATTGATAAAAGTTTGCCCGATACTTTGGAAAGTATTGTGGCTAATACCGAATTAAAAGAAAAATTCAATATCGTTTCCCCTGAAATTATCTTGGTGGATAAAGATATGAAAGCCGATGATATCAGCAAAATGACAAGTGAAATTACAAATATTTCAGGTGTTGATTTTGTTCTATCATTTGCTAAATTAAAAGAATATGGTTTAACAGAAAATATGTTACCAGAAGATATGGTTAAAGTTTTTGAAAGTGACAATTATCAAATGTTATTTTTAAACTCTACTTATGATATTGCTACTGATGAATTAAATAACCAAGTAAAGGAAATTAATACTATTATTAAAAAATATGATGAAAACGGTATTTTGGCTGGCGAAGGACCTTTAATGAAAGATCTTGTTCTAACCAGTGATGAAGACTTTAAAAATGTTAATACTTCTTCTATTGTTTGTATTTTAATCATTATGATGTTTGTTTTAAAATCTTTATCTTTACCAATTTTACTAATTCTAGCTATAGAATTTGCTATTTTCCTTAATATGTCTGTTTCATATTTTGGCGGTATTGTTTTACCATTTGTGGCTCCAATCGTTCTTGGAACTATCCAACTTGGGGCTACGATTGACTACGCTATCTTACTTACAACAAATTATTTAAAGGGAAGAAGTGCCGGTAAAGATAAAAAAGATGCTATGATAGAATCTATGAATTATTGTGCCAATTCCATTTTTGTAAGTGGTATGTGTTTCTTTGCTGCCACATTTGGGGTGGGTGTCTACTCAGAACTTGAGATGGTAGGTTCTTTATGTACCCTTATTTCCAGAGGAGCCATTATAAGTATGCTTGTTGTTTTAACGGTTTTACCATCTATTTTACTTATATTTGATTCTATTATTATGAAAACAACAATTTTAAAGAAAAGAGGAAAAAGTATGAAAAAAAAGGAAAAGAAATTAGCAGCAGCCCTTTTAGTATTCAGTTTTGTTTTACCATATAATGTTTTTGCTCTTCAAAAAGAAGAAACAGTTTATACAAAATTAAATACCGATGGCTCAGTAAAATCTACTTTTGTGACTAATCATTTAATCAATGAAGATAAATTAGAAACTATTGAGGATTATTCTAATCTTGAAAATATTATCAATATAAATAGTAATATTCCTTATACACGTAATGCAGAATTATTAACTTGGAATGCCGGTGGTAAAGATATCTTTTATCAAGGTTCTTTAAATAAGCAAATTCCGGTTTCTCAAAATATTACTTATACTTTAGATGGAGAGGATATTTCTCTTAAAGATTTAATTGGTAAAAAAGGAAAAGTAGAAATTACGATTAAGTATCAAAATAACGATAAAAAAATTGTTAATGTAAATGGGACCAATATGACTTTATATACTCCATTTGTTGTTACAACCGCGACAATTTTATCTAATACTGAAAATACAAATATTAAAATTACAAATGGTAAAGTCATTAACAATGGGACAAAAAGTATTGTGGTTGGTTTATCTTCACCTGGTCTATATGAAAGTTTAAATATGGATACCTTTAAAGATTTAGATACGGTAAAACTTTCTTTTGAAACCGAGAAATTTGAACTCGCTAGTATTTATTCTGTAATAACTCCTAAATTACTTGATAGTGATGACTTAAGTGTCTTTGATGAATTAAAAGGACTTTATAAAAGTGTTGATACCCTACAAGCTAGTATGAATCAAATTGAAGATGGATCTAAAAATGTTTTAAGTGGTTTAAACACCGTTTCTAGTGGTGCTTCTTTGGTTAGTGAAAACTTAAATAATGTTTTAAATAAGTTAGAACAAATTAAAAATGGTACCGCAGATGTCAGTGATGGTTTAAAACAAATTTTAGCCGAATTACAAAAAGCGAGTGGTTCTTTAACGAGTAAAGAAACGCAAGAGAAAGTAAATCAAATCAAAACTTTAATGGCAACAAATACGAAAACTATCGAAAATCTAACCGCTGGCAATCAAAAGTTAAAAGAAGCTTATGAAGCTTATGGCTTAAAAAATATGACTTATGAGACACTTGCTACAACGAATCTACAACTTTATAACCTAAAATATCAATATGAAAATACTTATAGTAATAACGAAAATTTAATAACTCTTTTAACAACAAATAACGAAGCTTTATCATCTACTTTACAAACAATGGATGCGACTACGAAGAAGATTAATGATATGTTAACAACATTAACAACAGCTTTAACAGAAGCTTCAACTGGTGCGGATACCTTAAAAGATGGAACATCTTTATTAACAGAAGGCGTTAATGTATTGAATAGTAAAATGAAAGAATTATCAGCTGGTACAACTACTTTAAAAGATGGTATGACAACACTTGATTCAGGAATTAAAACCTTTAATAAAGAAGGAATAAACACTTTAAGTTCTTATACAAATGATGCAAAAGTAGTAACAAATAAAGTAGAGGCTTTAGTAGAGTTAAGTGAAGATTATCAAATATTTACGATGAAAAAAGATGATACGGCAGCTAGTACTAAATTTATCCAAGTGTTAGATGGTGTAAAAGTCCCTAAAGAAGAAGAAAATACTCAAACAGAAACAAAAAAAGAAAGCTTTTGGACAAAATTTGTTAATTTATTTAGAAGATAAGATAAAAAAAGTCTTATCTTTTCTTTTGGGCATAGTATATTAAAGATACACTTGACAATTGAATGAACATTCAACTATAATGAATTTAGTTGAAAGAGGATTCAACCAAAGGAGGCACTTTATGGCAAAAGAAAAGAAATTTTTCAATCAATCTTGTGATTGTCATGTTATTCATAAAGAAGCAGTTTTAGTTGCTTTACAGAATAAACCGCAAAAAGAAGAGTTAGAAAGTTTATCAGTTCTTTTCAAAATATTAGGCGAAAAGACAAGAATTAATATTTTATGGGCTTTGGATAATCATGAAATGTGTGTGTGTGATATTGCTAATGCTCTTAATATGACTAAATCATCTATTTCTCATCAACTTGCTATTTTAAGAGAAAATGGCATTGTTCGTTCAAGAAAAGAAGGTAAAGAAGTATATTACACTTTAGATGATGAACATATTAAAAAACTCTATGAAATAGGTTTAGAGCATATATTACACAGAAAGGAAAAGGAATAAAATGGGAAAATATAAATATCATATTAACAACTTAGATTGTGCTAATTGTGCCAGAGAAATCGAAGATATGCTAAATAAAAATGAAAATTTTAATAATGCTTCCGTCAATTTTAATACTTGTAAAGTCTCTTTTGAGTCTAAGAAAAATTATCGTTTAGAAGAACTAAATGAATTAATTAAAAAGGTGGAACCGGATGCTTTTTTAACAGAAGAAGAAATAGAAGAGAAAAAGGAATATCATTTAAGTATTTTATTAATGGCTATTCTTTTAGGCTTTATTTCTTATTTATGTCCTTTACCAAACTCTATAAAAGTAATTTTCTATATCATAAGTTATACGCTTTTACTTTATAAAACTACTTTCAATGCCATTAAAATGTTAATCAAAGGACAAGGTATTAACGAGAATGCTTTAATAAGTATTTCATGTCTGGGGGCCTTATTTACGGGTAACATCTTAGAAGGGATGATGGTCATTTTCTTATATACGATTGGCAAAATTTTAGAAGAAAAAGCCATTCATAATTCTCGTCAATCTATTAAAGAATTATTAGACATTAAATCTGTCGTTGCTAGTAAAAAAGTTAATAATGAAGTTATCGAAATTCCAGTGGAAGAAGTAAAACTTAAAGATATATTATTAGTCAAAAAAGGAGAAAGAATACCCGTTGATGGAGTCATTGTTAAGGGTAGTAGTTTACTTGATACCTCCGCTTTAACAGGTGAAAGCGATAAAATAAAAGTTTCTTTGGGTGACAAAGTTTTATCGGGAAGTATTAATACTGAGGACGTCTTAGAAATAGAAGCCACTTCTTTATATGAAAATTCAACGGTGGCTAAGATTTTAGATTTATTAGAAAATGCAACCGATAAAAAAACGAAAACAGAAACTATTGTTTCTAAAATAAGTAAGATTTATACTCCGCTTGTGATGGTTTTAGCTCTTATTATAACGATAGTTTTACCTTTTGCCTTTAAAATTTCTTTCTCAGATAGTCTTTACCGAGGACTTACTTTCTTAGTTATTTCTTGTCCATGTGCGATAGCTATCTCAGTCCCCCTTTCTTATTTTACTGCGATTGGAGTGGCAAGTAAAAAGGGTATCCTTATAAAAGGAAGTAATTATCTAGATAATTTAAGTAATGTTAAAAATATTATTTTTGATAAAACCGGCACACTTACAAATGGTAGTTTTCAAGTTTCCAAAATTATTATTACCGATGATAATTTAAAAGCCAAATATACCATGGATGAAATTATAGATATCTTAATCAAGGGAGAATCTTTTTCTAATCATCCCATTGCTAAATCTATTTTAAAATTAAAAGACATTAAAGTGGATAACCAAGATGTTAAAGATTTTAAAGAAATAACCGGTAAGGGAATTTCCTTTACATTAAATGGTAAAAAAATATTGCTTGGTAATAATAAATTATGTCCTTGTGATTCTTATGCTTCTTTACATTTAAATATTGATGGGGAACATGTAGCTTCTATCATGATTGATGATGGTATTAAAAAAGAAGCCAAATCTGTCATTACGAAATTAAAAAGTAATGGTATTAAAACATATATGTTTACCGGAGATAAAAAAGAAGTGGCGCTCGATATTGGCCATAAATTAGGAATGGATGAAACCAAATATGAGATGTTACCGACCGATAAATTTGAAAATTTTGAACAGGTAAGCCAAAATAATGAAATTACTATATTCGTTGGAGATGGCATCAATGATGCACCCGTTTTAAAAAGAGCCGACATTGGTATTTCTATGGGTGGTGTTGGAACCGATAGTGCTATTGAAGCCAGTGATATTGTTTTAATGAGTGATGATTTAACTAAAATTACGGAAGCTATTGATATATCCAAATACACCAAAAAAGTCATTAAGCAAAATTTAACCTTTGCTATGTTAGTAAAAATAAGTATTTTATTATTAAGTGTTTTTGGTCTTGCCAATATGTGGTTTGCCGTTTTTGCTGATACAGGTGTTACTTTACTCACTATTTTAAATAGTTTAAAAATCATGAAAAAATTTAATAACCAATAATTATCAAAATTGAAAACTTTATGATTAAGCTTTCAATTTTTTTTGAACTATTATATAATCCTTTTAGGAAGTGATTAAAATGAAATATAAAAAAATGCGTGAATATTCTCATGAGGAATTTGTGAATTTGGTCATGAGTTTAGATGAAAAAGAACTATTGGAACTAAGTCGTAATTATGGTGGGTATCCTGTTTTATTTAGAATGGCATTAGATGATAGAATAAATCATATTCCTTTTATTCAAACGGGGGGGGGCAGCTATTATTATTAGAAATGAAAAAGGCAAAATTTTATTACAAGAAAGAACGGATCGAAATAAATGGGGGTTGTCAGGAGGATGTCAAGATTTAGGAGAAGATTTAAGACTAACAGCTATCCGGGAAGCTTTTGAAGAAACAGGAATTAAATTAAATCCAGAAAATTTAATTCTAATAGATACTTTATCTGGAGAATCCAGAAAAAATAGTTATCCTAACGGGGATATTGTTTATAATAATACCTCTTTATATCTTGCTGATGTTAACTTAGAAGATGCTTCAGATTTAAAAGGAGATTCTGAGACTAAGAAATTAAAATTCTTTTATCCTTTAGAAGTTCCTACTAATTTAATTGATGGAGATTTAATAGCCAGTTATATGAGTTATTTAAATAGCTAAAAAAGAAGTTTAAAAAAAGACCTTTAACAAAATAGGGTCTTTTTCTTAATACAAGTATATTATATCACAGGTATTTTGGAAAAAAAAGACTGGAAAAACTGCCCTAAAATGTTAAAATTTTAAGCGAGGTGGTTAAGTGAAAGAGTTTATAAAAAATATGAAGTTCGTGTGGAAATATGCGAAAAGTGAAAAAAAGAGGATTATTGTTTATTTTCTTTTAAGTGTTTTTGGAGTTGCTTTTAGTATTTTATTTCCGTTTATTTCGGCAAGGCAGATTGTTTTATTAACAAATGAAAATATCAAACAATTTATTTATATGTCTGTAATTGTTCTTATTTGTATTCTTTTAGAAGATACGTTAGATTATTTTAAGAGTAAATTATATCAGAAAATTTTTCGCCAAATTTATATAAATATCCAGTCTGATTTGGGTGCAGAGATATTGAAACTTAGTAATCAAACTTTAGAAGAAAATGGTTCAGGTGTATTTATTCAAAGACTTGTTGGGGATACGAAAAATATTTCCACTATTTTTACGGATTTAAACAAATACATTAATGGCATTATTGCTAATATCGGTATTTTAATAACCTATTTTGTTTTAAGTAAAACAGTGTTTATTTTTGTTTTATTTGCTTTTTGTCTACGGATGATAATTGAAGTCTTAAGAATAAATACTTATAACAAAAATGATAAAAATTATAAAAAAAATAATGATGCCATGACGAGTTTTACGGGTGAAATTGTAAGAGGAGCCGAGGATATTAAAATGTTAAATGGCGAGGAAAGCTTTTTAGGTGAACTTAGAAATCGTTTTGCAAAATTAAATTTAGAAAAATATAATATGGAAAAAATTAATTTAATTTATTTAGTAATTCGGTGGTACTGGGCAGCTATTTCGCTTTTTGTTATTTCTTTTATCATTGGTATTTCTGTTTTGAATGGTTCTCTTGCTATCGCATCAGGTATTGTATTATTTGATTTTGGAAATCGTTACCACAGTTTAGTGCAATATATTACTAATTTTCATGAATTAATTAAACAGTTTAACTTATCTGCTAGTCGGATATTCGATGTTTTTGAAGATGAAAAATATGTTAAAGAAACTTTTGGTGATAAACATTTAGATAAAGTAGAGGGAAACTTTGAATTTAAAGATGTTTCTTTTAAATATAAAGATAATAATGTTTTAAATCATTTGAATTTTAAAGTGAAAGCTAATGAAACGGTTGCTTTTGTAGGTAAAAGTGGCGCCGGCAAAACGACTATTTTTAATCTTCTATGCAAAATGTATGATGATTATGAAGGAACTATCACAATTGATGGGGTAGATATCAAAAAGCTGGATAAAGATTCTATACGAGGAAATATTACGATTGTTAGTCAAAATCCTTATATATTTAATATGAGTATAAAAGATAATTTAAGACTTGTAAAGCAAGATTTGACGGATGAAGAAATGAAAGAAGCTATAAAAATGGCATGCTTAGATGATTTTGTTGAAGCTCTACCTTTAAAGTACGATACCATTGTGGGTGAGGGTGGTGTTACTTTATCTGGTGGACAAAGACAAAGACTTGCTATAGCTAGGGCCTTTGTTCAAAAAACAGAAATTATTCTTTTTGATGAAGCAACGAGTGCCTTAGACAACGAAACACAAGCGAAAATCGGGCAAGCTATTGATAATCTTCAAAAAGACTATACGATTTTGATTATTGCCCATCGTTTATCAACGGTTAAAAATGCCCATCGGATTATGATGCTTCAAGATGGTCATATCATCGCTGAAGGGCAACATAATACCCTTATAAAAGAGTGTCAGTCTTATAAAG
Source organism: uncultured Bacilli bacterium (assembly GCA_934101275.1). GTDB lineage: Bacteria > Bacillota_I > Bacilli_A > RF39 > UBA660 > Ventrenecus. The sequence goes on along the minus strand of CAKOQM010000022.1, from coordinate 10,912 downwards.
AATTATATGAAAATGAAATCGTTAAGTAGAATCAGCAAAGTGTCAAATTTCGACAAAACTTGTCAAAACCTTCTCTTGCGAAAGATGGTAAAAGTGGTTAGTATATTAAGCGTCAAGCCAAAAAAGGTTTGATGGTGGATTTCCTATCGTTGACAGCGTTAATGTCATTATTACTACCCCAAACAACTTTAAATTTATATGTATATAAATAACACTTTCTTTCTAAGAAAAGGAAATTCGCCGAGAGTAGCCTATGGGTTACTCTTTTTTGATTGACAAGCCTTTCTTAGAATGATACTCTAAGGATGAATAGAAGGAGAAGGTTATGCGTAAAAAAGAATTTTTAAAAATATTAAGCGATAATCTTCAAAATATCGATGCCGAAGACCGCGAAGATATTTTAAAAGAATATAATGATTATATCGAAGATAAAATAAAAAAGGGCTTAACGGAAGAAGAGGCCGTAAATGTTTTTGGTAGTCCCAAAGAACTTGCCGAAGAACTTTATAAAACATATAAACCGAAGGATGATATCGAAAATAATTCTTTAGATGAATTTGTAAACCACCTTGTTTTGTCGATTGATAAAATGATAAACTATTTAAGTCAAAAATCATTAAAAGAGCTTATACAATTTATATTAGAGGTGTTACTTATTCTTTTTGTACTTTTCTTATGCCATATACCATTTTCCTTACTTATCGGTCTAGGCAAAGATATTTTTTATATTTTATCGAGTCCTTTAAATCGTCTTTTTTACTATTTATGGAAATTTGTTTTAGAAATTGCGTATCTTCTTGGGTCTTTCTATATCTTTAAAAATGTCTTGCAAGAGAGATATTTCAATGACAAATCGTCTTCTTTTACTAATTCCAAAAATGTTACCTTGATTTCTCATACGGGTGAAGTGGTCATAAAAGTATTTGGTTACTTTTTAAAATTCATGGCCGTTTTTCTTTTATTTGTTTTAAGTGCTTTTTTAATTACCATGACGTTTGTTTTATCATTATGTGTTTACTTGCTTATTAAAAAAGTGTATTATTTTGGTCTTTACTTAGTCTTATTTTCTTTATTTTTATTTGGCCTCATCTTCTTTATGGTTCTTTATCATTTTATTACCAATAAAAAGGGAAAGTCGAAAAGGTATTTATATACTTTTATGACGACTATTTTTCTTTTAGGTTTTGGCTGTTTTCTAGTTTTTGATGAAATTACCCAAACAGAATTCATCAGTGGGGTACCTAGTGATATAAAACTAGAAACTTTAACAGAAGAACTTATTATGAATAAAGATACGGTTTTTCTAGGTAATATTGCTTCTTATCATGTCGATAACGAATTAGAAACGATAAAAGTGACCTATGAGTATTATCCTCTTGGAAATGAAATGAAAACAAATATTACTAAAAAGGATAATTTGGTTTATTTAAATTACACTCTTGAAAAGATTAATATTAAAACCGATATTTTAAATCATATGATTCGGGATTTAAGAGAAAAAAAGGTTTATGATTATAAACTAGAACCCACGATTACTATCACGGCAAGTGAAAAAAATATTGAAATGATAAAAAAGAATCGCCAAAAATATTATCAAACCAAACAAAATTATACAAGTTGTGAATTTATAAGAACTTATAAAATATTAAATAGTGTGTCTAGTAGTGATGATTTAAGCTTATACCTTACTTTACAAAGTTTTTTAAGTGATGATGTGCAAACTGTTAAAGTGAAAAAAGAACTTTTAAATGATGTTACTATCGGGGCAAGTTATGAGTTTACCTTTAAAACGTATCAAGCATATATTGATACTTCTATTGAAAATTTATTTTTAGAAAATGAAGTCGTTAAAATCACCAAAACGGATAAAGAAGGAATGAATCAAATCGAAGAAGATAGCTGCTCTAATTTTTATTAAAAAGTTTCGCTTCTTAAGTGATTCTTTTTTTGTTTAGATGAATTTTTTCTTTTTTTGTGATATCCTTATAAAGAGGATGATAAATATGGAACAATTGAATGTAGAAGTTAGCATGCTAGATAGATATGGGGAAAATTTAACTCAGAAAAAATATATTACGGATCCTGCGATTGCAAGAGATAATGAAATTAAACAATGTATTTTAACTCTTTTAACCCCTGAGAAAAGTGCTCTTTTAGTAGGTAAACCTGGTATTGGTAAAACGGCTATCGTGGAAGGGCTTGCTTATCGTATTCAAAATAATTTGGTGCCGGATGCCCTAAAAGGATGGTCAATCATTAAAATAAATATTACGTCTTTACTCGGTTCGGTGGTTAATGATGGTCAAACAGAAAATCGGATTGATTTGTTAGTTAAGGAATTAAATCAAAAAGAAAAGACCATACTATTTATTGATGAAACACATGTTTTAGTTAATAAAAATACATCGTCTAATGGTGGTATTGATTTTGCCAATATGTTAAAAGCTGGTCTTGATAGGGGAAGTATTAAGATGATTGGCGCAACAACGACCGAAGAATACGAAACATATATTTTAAGAGATCGTGCCTTTTTAAGACGGTTTCAAAAAATAGATGTTTTAGAAGCTAGTAAAGAAGATACCGTTAAAATTTTAATGGGCACGGTGTATAAGTTAGAAACTCAAATGGGGATTAAACTTTCTTACAGCGATTTTATTAAAGAAAAAATCATGTGGTTTATCGTGGAAATGACCGATGAATATAAAAGAGTGTATGAAGTGGCTTCAAGATATCCTGATATTTGTTTAACGATTCTTGCCAATGCTTTTACTTATGCTTTATATGATAATGAACAAACGGTTAAGATAAAGCACATTTATAAAGCCATTTGTAATGCGCGTAATATTTATGATGATGTAAAAGTAAAAGAAATCGCCCGTTTTAAAGAAGAATTTAAAGATTTAATTAGTGAAGAAAATGTGGATTTAGAAGAAAGAGGTTGATAAAATGGAAAAAGTTAAAGTTGTCCAAATTGGCTGTGGCAAAATGAGTAAATATATTATGAATTATATTTATGAGAAAAATGGTCTTGTTGTGGGAGCTGTTGATAAAAATAAAGATTTAATTGGTAAAGATATTGGCTTTGTCATGGAAAAAGAAGATAAATTTGTTTCTATCATAGATGTTAAAAATTTAGATGCTTTATTAAAAAGGGTTAAACCTGATGTAGCGATTATTACAACGATGAGTTTTTTAAACGATATTGAATCGGAAGTAAGGATATGTGTAAAAAATGGGGTCAATGTTTTGACAACGTGTGAAGAAGCGTTTTATCCCCAAAACTCGAATCCTTCCCTTTATGAGGAAATTGACTCTTTGGCCAAAGCCTATAATGTTACTGTGACAGGATGTGGTTATCAAGATATTTTCTGGTGTAATATGATAAGTAATCTTTGTGCTTCTACGGAAAAAATAACGAAAATCAAAGGTTTAAGTTCATATAACGTGGAAGATTATGGTCTTGCTCTTGCCCATGCTCATGGGGCAGGTCTTAGCTTAGAGGCCTTTCAAAAGGAAATAGGAAGTAGTAATGCGATTTCTAAAGAAGAAAGAAAAGAAATGATTGAAAAACGTCTTTTCTTTCCTAGTTATATGTGGAATGTCACTGGTGCTTTAGCGTCTAAACTAAATCTTCACATCACAGATATTTCTCAAGAACTAACACCTGTGATGACGGATAGTGACATGGTGAGTAATACCCTTAATATGACTTTAAAAAAAGGGGATGTAAGAGGTATGAATGCCTGTGTTAAAGCAAGTACAAAAGAAAATATTCTTCTAGAAATTACCTGTGTTGGTAAGGTTTACACGGAAGAAGAAAAAGATGTCAATGATTGGACAATTTTTGGGGAACCAACGACAAAAACTTTACAAGAAAATCCGGATACCGTGAAATTAACCTGTGGCGATATCGTCGGACGTATCCCCGATATTTTAACGATGAGAAGTGGTTTTGTAACGATAGATAACTATCCTGAACCTCATTTCATCTTGTCTTTAGAAAAATAGAAAGTGTGTTCTATGAAAGAAAAGTTAAGAGATAAAAAAATTCTTTGTATCTTATTGCTCTTCTTTTTTTTAATCGTTGTTCCTTTATGTATTTATACCTTGTTTAGAGATAAATTTAAGATTAAAGAATTTGAAAATATCGTGTATGTCAATTATCAAGATACTTTTGAAGGGGCCAGTGGTGATGTTTGTTACGGTGACTTTTTTCGCTGTTTTCCTGTCCAGGTTTTACAAAAAGGGGAGGTCAATACCAGTAAAGTAGGTGAATATGTGATCTCGTATACCTATTCTTATGAAGGAAAAACTATTGAAAAAGAGCAAAAAATAGAGGTAAAAGATTTAGAAGCCCCTAAGATAACTTTGGAAGAAGATGTTTTAACGGTTTGCCCCAATGGTAAACTTTTAAACTATGATGTCAAGGCATCCGATAATTATGATGGGGATTTAAATGACAAAATAACACAAGAATATAAAGATGGGAAAGTGCTTTTTAAAGTAAGGGATGCCGCAGGTAATGAAGCCACTTTAGAAAAAGAAGCCCTTTTAAAAGATGAAGAAGCGCCTGTTTTAACTTTAAATAAAGAAAGTACGGTGGCTCTAAAAGTTGGTGAAGACTATAAAGAAGAAGGGGCCACAGCCAAAGATGAGTGTGACGGAGATGTCACTTCTAAAATAGAAATAGAAAGTCATGTAGATAATAAGACACCTGGCGAGTATGATGTGATATATAAAGTAAAAGATAGCTCAGGAAATGAAAGTAAAGTAACCCGGAAAGTTTATGTTTATAAAGAAAATGATGGCAGTGCTCCTTCTGGCAAAAGCATTTATCTTACTTTTGATGATGGACCAGGTTATTATACAAATAAGCTTTTAGATATTTTAAAAAAGTATAATGTTAAAGCAACCTTTTTCGTGACAAGTCAAGGTTTGACGAAGGGGTATGATGACGTTATTTTAAGAGAGTATCAAGAAGGTCATACCGTCGGTCTTCATTCTTATTCCCATAACTATAATATTTACACGAATGAAAGTACTTACTTTAATGATTTATACGCCATACAAAACAAGGTTAAACAAATCACCGGATATACCCCATATATTATTCGTTTTCCAGGAGGAAGCTCTAATACCATAAGTAAAAGCTATGATGGCGGGACCAAAATAATGAGCAAACTAACTAAAGCCGTAGAAGCCAAAGGTTTTCGTTATTTTGATTGGAATGTTTTATCCGGAGATGCTGGCGAAACGACAAATACCGCGGTGGTGGTTTCTAATGTCATCAGTAGTTTAGGAATGAATAGTACTTATGTCGTCTTACAACATGATATTAAGGGTTTCAGTGTAGACGCTGTGGAAAGTATTATCGAGTTTGGCCTTTCTCATGGTTACACTTTTCGGGCGCTTACGATGGATAGTCCTACCGTTCATCATCGGGTTAATAATTAACAAAATAGCTAACATTCCTTTTATTTATGTGACAAAGAAAGTCTTGAATATTGGATGGATACTTTAAAAGGAGATTCTAAGCATGTTTTTGAAGTAGAAGTATCCGGGAATATTTTTAAAACAAATGAACAGCTTTTACCCGATGAAATTTTATCTTATGAAGAAACTTATAAAGATGCTAAGAGATATTGGGATCCCGTTATCACGCCAGATATAAGTGATAAAAATGAATATCTTGTTCAAGGAGAAATAAACGTATTAAAAAGAGTAAAATAAACATTCTGTTAATAGGATGTTTTTTTGGTTTTGATGTGTTAAAATAGTTGGCAAAAGGAGTGTATCAAAATGAATAAAATTAAATGTCCTCATTGTCATACTGAATTTGAAATAAATAAAGAAGATTATGCGTTTATCTTAAATCAAGTAAGAGATAAAGAATTTTTAAATCAAGTTTCTTTAAGTGAAGAAAAATTAAGAACAGAGAAAGAAAATGCTCTTTCGTTTTTAAAGGAAAAAATGACTCTTGAAAAGGATATGGCTTTAAAAGAAAAAGACGAGAAGATTAATCGTTTAAAAGATCAATTAGAAAAGGAAAAACAAGATCAATTAAAAGAAATAGAAAGTGTTAAATTAAAAGAACAGAACACTAATCAAGAGCAGATGAGTGAGTTAAAACAACAAATTATCGATTTAAATCAAAAGTTGAAAATAAAAGATTTAGAAAAAGAAAGTGATATAGAAAAATTAAAAGCTAGTAAAAATGAAGAAATAACATTTTTACAAAATGAACTTCTTTTAAATCAAAAGGAATATGCCTTAAAAGAATCTAGTATGAAACAGACGTATGAACAAGAATTAAAAAATAAAAATGATGTTATTGAATACTATAAAGATTTAAAAGCGAAACAATCGACAAAAATGATTGGAGAGAGTTTAGAACAACATTGTAATGCAGAATTTAGTAGAATACGGCCTATATTAGGGAAAAATATTTATTTTGAAAAAGATAATGACGTAAAAACAGGTTCTAAAGGGGATTTTATTTTTAGAGAATATGACGAGGAAAACAATGAGCTTTTATCTATTATGTTTGAGATGAAAAATGAGGCGGATGAAACGGCTCGTAAACATAAAAATGAAGATTTCTTTAAAGAACTTGATAAAGATAGACAAGAAAAAAAATGTGAATATGCTGTTTTAGTAAGTCTACTTGAGATTGATAATGAAATTTACAATGCTGGCATTGTTGATGTTTCTTATAAGTATGATAAAATGTATGTTATTCGTCCTCAGTTTTTTATACCTCTTATTACCCTTTTAAGAAATGCTTCTTTAAAATCTTTAGATTATAAAAAAGAAATGATGCTGATGAAAAATCAAAATATTGATATTTTACATTTTGAAGAAAATATGAACAAATTTAAAGAAGCTTTTGGTAGAAATTATCAACTTGCCTCTTCGAAATTTAAAAAAGCTATTGAAGAAATTGATAAAACAATTGATCATCTTCAAAAAACAAAAGAGGCCCTTTTATCAAGTGAAAATAATTTAAGATTGGCAAATAATAAGGCTGAAGATTTAACCATTAAAAGTTTAACTAAAAACAATGAAACGATGGCCAAATTATTTGCAGAAACAAAAAAGGAAAAAAGTGAAAATTAAAAGGGGATAAGATTTCCTATAAATTTTTCTTTTATCTTTTTTTTAGGTGTGGTATATTAATTAAGCAGGAAAGAAGGAATTTAAATGGATAAAACTTTAATTTTTGGACATCGTAATCCAGATACCGATACGGTATGTTCGGCAATTAGTTTAGCTTATTTAGAAAATAAACGTGGTATGCACGCTGAGGCAAGAGTTTTAGGGCACATTAATCGTGAAACGTCTTTTGCTCTTGATCATTTTAATATTAAAGAACCCGAGTATTTAAACAATGTAAAGGTGCAACTACGTAATGTACATTATAATAAAGGGGTTATGCAAAAAACGGATGCCTCTTTAATTGAAATCGTAAGCTATATGCATGAAAAAAATTGTACGGCAGTTCCTATTGTTGATGATAAAAAACACATTGCTGGTTTAATTACCTTAAAAGAAATTGCTAATATCTTTGTTGAAAATTCAAAAGATCATCTTTATACCAGTTATGATCATATTATCGCTGCTTTACAAGGTAAAGAAATTTTACGTTTTAAAGATGAGTTTGATGGACATCTTTTAGCCGGAAGTTATCAAAGCCAAACATTTATTGATAAAGTAGAATTTACACCGAGCGATATTTTAATCGTTGGTGACCGTTATAAAGTGGTGGAACATGCCATTAAAAGTGGTATTAGTTTAATTGTTTTAACCGGTAATTTAGAGCTTGATGAAACATTATTAAATGAAGCTAAAGAAAAAAAAGTAAGTATTATTTCCAGCGTTTATGATACTTATAATACATGCAACAAGATAGCTTTAAGTAATTATGTAAAGTCTCTTGATTTAAATAAAACACCTGCGGTTGTTTATGATCAAGATTATTTAACAGATTTTACAGCTATGGCTCAAAAATTAGGTCATACGAATTATCCAATCTTAAATAAAAAAGAAGAAGTTTTAGGTTTAATTCGTGTCACGGATACTGGAAAATATGATAAGAAAAATGTTATTTTGGTTGACCATAATAGTCTAGAACAAAGTGTATCTGGCATTGATGAAGCCAATATTGTTGAAATTATTGATCATCATAACTTAGGAGCTATTGGTACATCTATTCCTATTAACGTTCGTTGTATGCCAGTTGGTTGTACGTGTACGATTCTTTATCAATTATATCAAGAATATAATATCAATATTCCTAAAGATATCGCTGGTTTAATGTTATCTGCTATTTTATCTGATACATTAATTTTAAAAAGCCCAACAACAACGGATATGGATCGTAAAGCAGTTAAAGAACTTTCTAAAATTTGTGATGAAAATTATGAAGAATACGGTTATCAAATGCTAAAAGCCGGAAGTAGTATTGGAGGTATGAGTGTTGAAGATGTCATTTATCAAGATTTTAAATCTTACAAAATAGGTAATGACACTTTAGGTATTAGTCAAATTATTACGATGGATTTTGATACGATTAAAGATCATATGGAAGAATATGTAGCAAAATTAGATGAACTTGCTAAAAATGATTATGCTGCTGTTACTGTTTTTATCACAGATATTATTAAAAATGGTTCGTATGTTTTATATAATACGAGTGCGAAGCATATCATTGAAGATAGTTTTGATTTAGAAGAAGCTTCAGAAGGAACATTTATTCCAGATTTAGTTTCACGTAAAAAACAAATGCTTCCTAAATTAATGGAATCATTTGAAAGAAATAATTAAGAGAAGTGTAAGGCTTTTCTTTTTTAATGCTTAAAAAGAAAAAATAGAATAAGAAAGGCGCTGAAAAGGGTAATAAAAATAATATAAATATGCATTTTACCTTTTCTTTGCCAAAGAAGTTTATCTTCATTTTCTTTCCCTAAATTGCTTTTTAAGATGTCCAAAACGTCTTCTCCTTCCAAAACATGTGAGGAATCAAAAACATAAGTTTTACCATTTAAAAAGGCTTTATTAAAATAATTTTTTGCTTTATCAATATCCGGAAGTAGTGGGTCTTTTTGACCAAGCATAGTGATTACAGGTATTGTAATATTAGGAAATGTGTTTTCATCTTCATAAGAAAATTGATTAAAACCACCTTGCTTAGAATAAAATTCTAAAAATTGTTGAGCACTATAAATGCCTAATTTTCCTTTATCTAAAACAATTTCATCTGGTTTCTTTTCTTTAACACATGCTAAAGCTTTGTCATAGGCCTCTTTAAAATCATTTATCGTTAGTTCTTGATAAGCTTTAAAAAGATTTTTTGCCGCCTCGATATGGTCACAAGGGGACATAAGAATCAGCTTAGAAATTTTGTCATCTAAATTATTGTTTAAATATTTCGTGGCAACTTCTGTTCCCAGACTGTGTCCTTCTAATATAATATTTTGATAACCCATTTCTTTCACAAATTTTAACGCTCCTTTTAAATCTTTTTGGGCATCTTCGACAGAATATTTTCCAACATCAATTTCCTTTTTGAAAGCCGTTTTGTCATATTGCCAAAATCTTTGGTCGTAAGAAAAGAAATTTATCTTATTTTGGGTATAAAACTGCCGCATTTTCCCTGTCATGGAACTAAATTGGCCTGCTCCACGTCCGTTTATATGTACGACGATAGTATCATTTTCTTCATTTGCTTTAGAAAGAATTCCTTTTAACATCACCCCATCTTCTGTATAAAAAGAAAGTAACTTTATATTCATAATTCTCACCTAATCCTAGTATAAGTGTAATTAAATTTTTTCTATAAAGCAAGAAATTTTGTTTTAAAAAGCTTTCGTTTTTGATATCCTAACAGTAGGAGAGTGATAATGATGAAAGCTTTGATAACCGGAGCCTCTTCAGGGATTGGCCGTGATATGGCTCGTTATTTGGCCAAACAAAATTTTTCTTTGTTTTTAGTGGCCAGAGATAAAGAAAATTTATTACAATTAAAAAAGGAACTTTCTGTTCCAGTAGAAATTTTTATATATGATTTAACGATAAAAGAAAATGTTTTTGAACTTTATGAACAAGTTAAAAATGAAACCATTGATATTTTAATTAATAATGCTGGTTTTGGCTTATTTGGCGAATTTAGTGAAACAGACTTAAATAGAGAACTTGAAATGATTAATTTAAATGTTGTTGCTTATCATATTTTAACCAAACTCTTTTTGAAAGATTTTATTAAAAAAGATAAGGGGTATATTTTAAATGTCTGTTCAAGTGCTGGGTTTTTACCAGGCCCAAGATTATCGACTTATTATGCCACCAAAAATTATGTTTTAAAACTTACGATGGCTATTTATGAAGAACTAAGAAAACAAAAAAGTCACGTTTCTATCAGTGCCTTATGTCCGGGTCCAGTAAATACCAATTTTAACAAAGTAGCTCGTGGCAAATTTAGTATAAAAGGAGCCAATAGTTCTGATGTCGCTAAATATGCTATTGATAAAATGTTTCAAAGAAAACTACTTATTATTCCTACTTTAAAAATGAAAATAGGTTTGTTTTTCAGTCGTTTCTTACCTTATAAAGTTCTTCTTAAAATTATTTACCAAATTCAATATCGTAAAACAAACTAAATAAAGGGGCTGTCGAGAAATTAAGTAGTTAATTTTCTCGGTAGTCCCTTTTCGTTAGTTTATTCATTTTTTAAAATTAAAATTTCTTCTTTATTTAATCCCGTGGCAAGCTCGATTTTTTCAATAGGAATTCCAAGTTTTAAAAGTTTCTTAACAATCGAAACACGTTCGTCTTGTTTTCCTTTATCATAACAAGCATTTAAAAACATCTTGTCTCGATCATAATAAAGCATTTCATCAAAGTCTTTTAATAAATC
>CAKOQM010000021.1 GCA_934101275.1 uncultured Bacilli bacterium | reverse complement strand
ATAATTGGTGTTGCAATATTTATTGTTGCAATTTATGGAGGATACTTCTTAGTAACTTATATTTGCAGTAAAAATATTATTAAAGAGCGATACTAATGGAATATAAAGAAAAATTATCAGTAGTAGAAGTACAATACGATGAACTTCCAGAAAAAGTGCAATCTAAATATTTTAATAAATAATAAAGATAGATTTTGGACAGTCTATCTTTTTTTATATAAAAAATAATCTTATGAATCAAGATGTTGCAAATAAAATTATCAGAAATTTTAACAGAATATGGAATTCGATGCATGAAGAATATGAAGCATATTTTTCACAGAAAGATATTGATAATATTGCAAGATGTGATGACACAAAATTAGAACCTTTGAAAGATGAAGATAAGTCAAACAAGTAGTTATCTTTTTTTAATAATTTATTACAAAGCAAAAGGAAGAGCAATAACTCTTCCTTTTGAAATACTTCTACCAGGTGTATAAATACACCTGCAACAATCTAAAGTAATTTAATTATACTATTTTTAGCGGTTAAATCAATACTTTTTCATGATTTTCTTTAGTTTTGTTATTAAGAATATCTTGTTTTTTCATATGTTTTATATCACTTTTAGTTGTTTCGCCTATTTCCTCAAAAGCATAATATTTTTTAATTATTTTGATTATTTCATCATTATCTTTTTTAGTAATAGTAGCAATTTTATTTTTAACAAAATATGGTTCTTTAATTCTATTGGCACTTATATTTATAAGATTCTCTATTCTAGCAGTTCCTAATTTCTTATCTTTTAAATCGTAGTGAAAATAATAGTTATCATCTTTATGTTTTGAAGTTAATGGTATAGCAGTCCACATTTTTTTATTTGCTGAACTACGCCATAATATTGCTGGTCTTAATTTTCGCAATTCATTTCCAATATTATAACCTAAATCAACCCAGCAAATTGCCCCAACTTTAAGATTAGTAATTTCACAATCTTTATTTATTAGTTCTAACTTATCCTTACACCACTTATTATATGATATGCCATCTGGATTGTTGTTTGTATTGTTTTTAACATAACTTAGAAAATTATCTTTTGATTTTAAAAGTATTTTATCAAATTCTTTATTAGTAATTTTTAAAGTTTTACCCCTTATATAAATACACCCTTTAATGCTTGTTCGATTATAGTCATCAATTTCACTTAATATAGCATATTTATTAATTGATTTGAGATAAACACTATTAGCTTTATTTTCGTTATATACGGGTATTCCTACATAATGATTTTGGGAAATATCATAAAGAATTAAGACCCATTGTTTAGTTTCATTTAAACTGACTTCATATATTTGTTTCCAGTTTATTGTAAGCATTTGCTATCACCAACTTTCTTAATTTAATATTATAACGGAATTATCTTTTTAAATCATCATCTGTGTCTTTTTTATAACTACCGAGAATAATTAGCGAAAAGGATAGTAATTATTATTACTAAAGTTTTTGATATAAACATCATTAGAATAATTAAAAACAAGAAACATTATATTGTTGATAATTCTCTTGTAAGGTTCAATATAAGCCAAATTGGATTTTCTAATAGGTATATCTTATTTGATAATATTAATCGTAAATATTAATAGTCCTGTTTTATTTAAATCAAATAAATAACTTTTATACATAATAGTAATTAATGATTTTTCTTGACTATTTTTATTTATGATATATCATTTTAAATGGAGTGATTTGTATGGGTAAAATATCCAATATATTGTATATGATAGATTTATTGAATACTGGAAATATTTATACTTTAAAAGATTTGTCAGAAAAAATTGGTGTTACAGAAAGAATGATCAGGTATTATAAAAATGAAATTTGTAGTAATGGTGTTGCTATTGAATCTTTTAAAGGTCCAAATGGCGGATATTTTATGATGGATAAAATAAAAAATTATATAAGTATTAATAAATACGATATTCAATTATTGGATAATATTAAAAACTATTTAGAAAAAAGTAACTTTAAATATATAGAAGAATATAAAAATTTCTTGGATAAATCTCAGAAAATGTTCTCAATATATGAAGAAAAAAGTAAGTATATTTCTAATATTAAAATAAATTCACCTGGAGAAATTGAAAAACTAATCGAAGAAGCAATAGATAAAAACGAAAAGATTGAAATTATATATAGTAATGTTGATGGAGGTCAATGCAAAAGAATTATACATCCATTAAATTTATTTAAATATGGTGAAAATAACTATGTAACAGCTTTTTGTGAACTTAGAAATGATATTCGTCATTTTGAAATAAAAAGAATTATTGATATAAAATAAAAGAGACAATATATTTCAAGACAATATGCTATAATTCCTTTGAAAGAGGAGATTAACTATGATAAATGAGTATGTTTATATTGATCTTGATGGAGTGATTCTTGATTCTGAGCATAGAATGTTACAACGAAAAGAAATGATTGGTTTTCATAATCATCATGATAAGCAGGAATTTTCCAAATATTTTGAGTATACACAATTGCATCCTTCAGAATGGAATTATATTATAAAAGAAGCTAACTCATTAAATAATTCTGTAGAAATAATTAGAAAATTAGAAAAAATGAAGAAAAAAATAGCAATTTTAACAAAAATCCATACATTATATGAAATGAAAGTAAAAATAGAGGATTTAAGAAATAATAGAAAAATAGGTTGTCCGGTTTTATTTGTGCCACCGGGTGTAAAGAAATGTGATATTGTAATACCAAATGGTCAAATACTTGTTGATGATTCACAAAAAAATATAAAAGATTGGATTGAACATGGTGGTAAAGGATTTATATATGATGAAAAAGCTAATAATGACACATTTAGTAAAGTAAGAAGTTTAGATTTTTTATTAAAGAGGTAAATTTTATGAATAAAAAGTTGTATTACAATTTTCAAAAATCATTAGAACAAAAATATAATGCTGTTTGCTTTGATATTGATGGAACATTAACAGAAAAAAATTCAAAAAATATTGATAATAGAGCTGTTAATATGATTATCGAACTTTTAAAGAAAAAAGTTCCTGTTGTATTTATTACAGGCCGTGGAGAGATTGGTCTCAATGATTTGAAACAGGATATATATAATTCAATTATTAACGCTGATGATGTAACAGAAAATGATATTAAAAGAATTTATGTATTAACTAATGATGGAGCAAGATTGTTTTTTAGTAATAATATTTCTTTTGAACATTTTTTATCTGAGAATGTTTATATCACGACAGACGATGAATTAAATCAATTACAGGAAGTGAATAACATTATCCAAGGAATTGATAGTAATTATATCAAGGTCACTTATTCTAGAGATTTAAAAACAAACCAAATCTTAAACATAAGAATGGTTTTTAGTACAAAAAACAATAAAATTATAGAGGAAACTTATGCTTTATTAGAAAAGATTATTAAAGCTAAATGTTTTGAAGGAGTACACTTGACGAGGGGGTTTTACAAAAATCAATCTGTAATTCAAATTGGTACAGCTACAAAAGATAGAGCCATAGAGCGTGCAGAAAAGATAATAGGAGTACCTAAGGATTCTATGATGAGAATTGGTGATTGTGGTGATTCCCATGGTAATGATTATTTAATGTTAAATTGTCAACAAGGATATAGCGTTGATAAAACAAGTGGTGAAATTGATAGATGTTTTCCTATTTTTGACAAAAATAAAAATATTTTAAGTGGTGTAGATGCTACGTTAGAATTAGTGAAACAAGCAAAAATATTACCAACCGTTTGCTTAGAAAAGGCAGACAAGTTAAATTATAAGTATAATTTTGCTTTAAAAGAAAAAAATATAGTATTAGGTAGAAAGAAATTATTAAATAAATATAATGAGTTAATAAATAAAAACTTTGGAGAAAATGATGGAATAGATAGTTTATTTGATAAATCAAGTGGAGCGTTAATTATTCCAATGTATGAGTGGGAATTAATTTTTAATAATCCTTTAAAGGATTTTTGGGGTTATAAGGAAAATGGAAATTTCAAATATTTAATTAGAGATGATAATAACTATCTTTTACGTGGTTCTTCTGCATATTATTATTTTATTTCTAATAGAAAAAGTATAAAAGGCAAAGATCTAACTACAAAATATGACGTATTAAATTGGCATACTAATTATATTCAATCTTTAAAAAGTGCAGAAGAAGCCATTTTAAAAACGGTTGATATAAATACTACTATTAATAAAAAATTTTTGCTTGGTATATTAGATAATTGTCGTAATATTTTATTAATACTTTTAAATCATGTGCTTGTTTCTAATAATCTAAATAGTAATATTTTATTGAATATTTCATCAATGGCAAATAAAAATATTTTTGAGGTGTATAGTTTATTATTAGCAATTGATGATAACATAAGTAATATATGTTTTAGAAATAATTTTTTTGTTGATAAGGATTTTATCAGTGATATGATCCATAAAATTCAAAATGTGTTAATTGAAAATTTAACGAATGAAAAAATAAATGTCGCACAAAAGGATTATTCAAAAGACTATAGAGCTTATAGAGAAATTGATAATTTTGGAGAAAATTATACAGCAGTATCACTTTATTGTGAGAATCGTAAAAATACTAAAGATTTTATTAATGTGTGTGGACTAAGTTATGGTGGAATTGAATTGCCTATAATAGCAAAACTTTTGGATAAAAATAGAGTTGAAAATCTTTTACTTCTTAAATTTAGCAAGGATGTTTCTGGATATTCAAACAAACAACTGATAGATTTAAGAAGATTTAATATTCATGATTTTGGTGGATTAATAAATTCCAGTTTTTTTCAAAATGAGTCCTTAGATCTTTTTGATGATAATGTGCTAACAGGCAAAACATTACAATTAGCAATTAATTCACTTTATGATTGCAACATAGATGTTAAAAATATTTGTGTAGTTAGATATCCTGGAATTAATAGGATTGACCAGATGTTCCTGGATAATATTGCAGCAATTGATTTCCATTTATTTTTTGATTATATTTATGGACTATGTTATAGTAGTCCATATAGTTGGAAGGATAATGAATGGAAAACTAAAAGTGGTCAAATTGATTATCGAGATACCATGGGTGTATTTGATTTAAATAGAAAAAAAATTATAGAATGCCTAATCAAAAATCATGATTATAATGAAGAAAGTGAAGTGGCAGAATATAGAAGGAGATGTCTAAAATGAGAGTAGTAAGTATAGGAGATCTTGTAACAGATTATTACTATAAGGATGATAAATTAATTGGTATAAATGGGGGAATGACGTCTCATAATATCATTGCCAATTTAGCTAAAATGGGAATTGAAACCTCTGTTTTTGGTTGCTGTGGTGATGATTGTCAGGGGAAATTGGCTATTAATAGTTTAGAAAAATTAAATGTTGATATCAGCAATATTAAAATTATCAACAATATTAGAACAAGATGTTTCCATGTTTCTTATTATAATGATAATGGAAGGTTATCTTTTACTTCAAAGAAAAGATGTCCATTTTGTCATAATAAAAAATGGTATGAAGAAAGTTTAATAGATACCAACTTTGTTATGTCAAATCTTAAATCAGATGATATTTTAGTGTTTGATAACTTAAATGAAAAAAATCAACAAATTATAGATAATACGGATAATAAGAAAATAATTGATTTAGGACAATATTTCGAATTTGAACAAATGGAAAATGAAGAGATAATTAAAAAAATATCTAAAAAATTTGAAATAATAAATTTTAATGAAAGAGTAACTAAATATCTTTTAAATAGAATGAATTTAACAACAGAAAGTGAACTATTTAATATTATTGAACCCAAATTGATGACAATTACTAGGGGAGAAAAAGGTGCAACCTTTATAACTAAAAATAATACTTATCACTTTAATTTAATAAGAAAAGCTGCTGTTGTGGATTCTACTGGTGCGGGAGATGCTTTTATTTCAAGTATTATTAAAGATTGTCTTAAAAATGATTTTAAATATGATGTGGATAACTTTGCAAAATGGTATGAAAATTCAAATAAACTCACTTCCAAAGTTGTATCTAAAATGGGAGCTAGAGGTCATATATATCCTTTATTTAAAATAAAGAAAATTTCTGAATTTTGTACATGTGATAAATTTTTAACTATTGTCAGAAAAAAAATAAAAAGATGTAATATTAATATCAATAATTTAGAAAAGAGAATCATTAATGCATCAAACTCTTCAGCCACTCTTAAATTAGATGATATCGGTTTTAGTAATCATAGTAACTCTTTATTTATAGGTACGGGTGGTTCTTTTGCTGGGGCATATTTTTCTTCTAAAATAATAAATCTGTTATTTGGATGTAATACTTATTCTTTGTATCCAAGGGATGTGTTATATAGAAATAATGATAATATTGATAAAATTATTCTTTTTTCTTACTCTGGCACAACTAATGATATTATTGAAAGTGTCAAAGATTTAAATAATAAAAACATATATATGATTACAAAAGGAGAATATCAAAAAATAGTTTTAAAAACAAGAATATTAAAGAAAAACATACTAAGTTATAGAACGCCTTCAAATAAGGGAAAAGAACGAGGTTTTTTATCATTTGAAGGTGCTGTCGCCCCTGCCGCAGTATTTTTAAAATATTATTTAGAAAAATTAAACTACAAGATTGATGTGGATGAGTTTATAAAAAATTCAATAACATACTGGAACAAGGAACTTGAAAAAAAGATTAATAAAAATGTAGTTGAAAAAATAAAAGAACATAATTTGATTAATATTTTTAGAGGTGATTATACTGACACTGCAAGTTATGATTTGGAAAGTAAAATTATTGAATCTGGAATATTCAATTGCCTCATTCACGAAAAGAAAAATTTTTCCCATGGAAGGTTTACTAATTATGAAAATTTAGGTAATGATTTCTCAATTTATTTTAAACAGAATTCTACATCAAAATATGAAAATGAATTATTAAAATATTTAGGAAGTAATTGTCTTTTAATTGAAAGCAAGTATGATGGGATGTTAGCAGAATTTGATTTACTTATAGCTTCTCAGTTTATAATTTACTATATCGGTAAAGCTTTAGATATTGATGTGTCTAAACCAAAATACTCAGATAAAGCCATGCAAATATATTTTTACAAAGGCGAACTATAGAATTATTTTTTAGAAGAGTTAAAACAAGACTCTTCTTTATTTTTGTGCTTTAATGAAAAAATGGTTTAAAATGAAATTTTATGCTAATATAATGACTATGAGAAGTTTTTTTATTTGAATAATGATTATAATATGCTTATATTTTTTGCAAATGAACGTTGTATTACTTACGAAGATTATTAATACAAGTGGTATATAAAAAGAAAATGAAAAATTGAAGATGTGATTTCTAAAATCACTGTTAATCAATGATTAAACAATATGGAGGATAAATTTATGAATTATATAGGGAGTAAACAAATAGAAACCGAACGATTGATACTTAAATCACAAACTATGCAAGAACAAAAACGATTATGGGAAATTTTAATGATTCCAGAAGTTAATAAATACTATTTGACCGTTCCGGCAAAATTTAGAGAGCAATTATTGAATTGGGATAAACAAGAAGAATATTATAAATTAAGTATGGAACATGCAAATGATTTGAATATATTTAGATGGAGTATCTTTTTGAAAGAAACAGGAGAATGTATAGGTAGAATTTCATGTCATGAGCGACACGATGAGGAAGAAAGCATTGTCAATCATAGTATAAGAGGTGTTGGATGGTATATTGATCCAATTTATCAGGGAAATGGTTATGCAACAGAAGCAGCTACAGCTATGATTGACTATATGTTTGAAGAAGCAAATATCAGTGAAATTATAACAAGTGCGGCTATTTTAAATCCAGCTTCATGGCTGATTATGGAAAAACTTGGTTTTATTAGACAAAATAAGAGAAGAATGATTCAATATACTTATTTAGATGAACCTGTTGAAAATTATTTATACGATATGACTAAAGAACGTTGGTTAAATTTTAAAAATCAAGAAAATATAAAGAGATGATTTTATGCAATTAATACTTTGTGTTGGAGAATCTAGTGAGCAAAATACATTGGCCAATCAAAAACTTAATGAATTATTGAGCCTAGTAACCTATATTATACATACCATTAGCAATGAATGAAAGAGGTCATCTTTATGAGAGAAGATTTGAATCTCTAAGGGATGTATTCGCCTAACTGAAAGCGTGATATAATAAACTAAAAAAGAACGATTGTATATGAGTGAATATATTTATAAGTTTCATAATGTGTCAGTCTTATTATATCACTATGTTTGTTCTGCTAAATATCGCTAGAGTATTTTTTGATAATAGAGTAGATGAAATTTTGATACAGTCTTGTAAAGAAATATCCAAGCGCCACGAGATAAACGTGTTAGAAATAGGAACTGATGATGATCTTGTACATTTTTTGATATAATCAGTACGTGGTTTTGCTCCCGCAGAAATAGAATATTTTGGTATTAAAAAATCAAACCTTTTAGTTCGATTTAAATATTTATATGGAGCGGTTGTCGAAGATATCTACAACTTTTCACTTCTTAACGATTTAATATACAAAATATCAATCTCTAATGAGATTTTAACATAAAAAATTATAAATATAATATAAACTAATTTAAAGAAAAAAATATGATAAAATAATAAATGAATGAGGTGGTATTTTGATGAATATAATAAATCCAAAAAGCGGTAATTTAGAAAATGTTATTCAACCTATAGATGATTCAATAATTATGGAATTGGTTCAGGTGGCACTACAGTGTAAAAAAGATGCTGAAACAGATAATGTAAGAGATGAGATTTATAATTCTAAATATAGAGCTAATAATTTAGAAACAAAAGAATTGGAATTAGAAAGATTTTTGCAACAAATAGCAAATGTTAATATTAGAACTGAAAATCAAAATGGGGAATATAAATGGGTAAAAATAAATACTAGTAATATGGGGAATATAAGTTATAGATTTTATATTGCACCAAATCCAGAACAAATGCACGAAATTGTAAAAAAATTAGTTGAATCATTTGCATCTCAAAATGTTCCAGTTAGATTTAAATATCAATTAACAAGTGGGATGGAACAATGCGATAGAATAATTATATATAGCGATTTCAATAACAGAAAGTTAGTTGAACAATCTATAAAAGCTGTTTATCAATCTTCGCCACAATTATTTAATGGTTGCGAAAGGTCTCCTGTATGGTTATATAATTCCGAAATTCCAGGTGTATATTTTGCACCAGAAACTCCAGGGGAATCATATGGTAATAGATTAGCTGATGTTATTTTAGAAGCAAAAGAAACTTTTAATTTTCTTTATGGAATTACCAATTCAAATAAAAATATTACCCTGTCTGGAAAAGATGCGAACCAAGCTATTGAATATATGAAAATGTTAATTGGTTCAATAATGCTAAGAAAGGGAATTTTATTATCAAAGGATGGTAAATTCATTAATATAAAAGATAAAAACGTTATGGTTAATTATAATTATGATACAGGAATATTAGAACATTTTAATATTGATTCAAGAGGATTTTATTTAGTTAAATTTTATCCGACTCCAGAAGGAAGGAAAGCTCTTTTAGAAAACTTTTATAGTGTTTCTACAATCCAACAACAAATAGGATTAAGTATAAAGTATCTTACACCAGAACAAAGAAAAGAAGAACTTGATAGAGCACTTCATCCATATAAATATAATAATTTTTCTCAGACAACTCCGGTAGAACAAAATGGTAGAAGAATAAAATAATAATAAAAAGATGATTTCAAGCATTATCGCTCAAAATCATCTTTTCTTTTGTTTTTAGAATAGTTGTTTTTAATGTCATCGAATGTCTCTTGGTCTAGGGCATTGTGAGTATATAAATCAATAGTAAAATCCTTATATTTGTCTTTATCCTTAGGTCTTAATAATCTATTTTTAATAAAGTTAATAATTTTTAAAAATTTATTTTTCCATTTATTTCGTTCTGATTTTAAATAATTATTATCACTTGTTAGATTATCAATTTTTTCTTCCCTGCACTGTAAAACTAAATTCC
This sequence comes from uncultured Bacilli bacterium, assembly GCA_934101275.1. Taxonomy (GTDB): domain Bacteria; phylum Bacillota_I; class Bacilli_A; order RF39; family UBA660; genus Ventrenecus. The sequence continues at coordinate 11,906 of CAKOQM010000021.1, read as the reverse complement.
ACCCCTAAAATTTAAGAAATGGAATTTACTTTTGCTGCTCAGCATTTTAATTTTATTACCAAAGTTTTTGATATAAACATCATTAGAATAATTAAAAACAATAAACATTATATTATTGATAATTACTTTATGAGGTTCAATATAAGTCAAATTAGATTTATCAATTTTTCTAATACTTCCATTTATAAATGTAGGAGTAGTATTACAAAAATCACAAATAAACTCTAATTTCTTTTTTAGTGATTCGTCAATAGGTATTTCTTGTTTAATAATATTAATCATAAACAACATCTTTTCTTTAGGATGATTTCTTTGTAAAACACAAAAAAATCAATCTTTCGATTGATGCTATTTATTAAGTTCAAACTAAATAGTTCGAACAGATTTATCTAATGGAGGAGCCGACCAGATTCGAACTGGTGATCAAGGTGTTGCAGACCTACGCCTTAGCCACTTGGCTACGGCTCCATACAAATAGATTTTACTATAATTCTGAATTTGTGTCAATTTATAACTTTCGTTTATTTAATATATTTTATGCAAAAGCACAAAAAAAACACCTATTTGTGTTTTTTATTTTGAACTTGAACAGCTGTTATAGCAATTGTGCCTATAATATCATCGATAGTACATCCTCTTGATAAATCATTAATAGGAGCATTCATTCCTTGTGTAATTGGACCATAAGCATTCGCGTGGGCAAATCTTTGCACTAATTTATAGCCAATATTGCCAGCATCTAAATTAGGAAAAATCAAAACATTAGCTTTCCCTGCGACAGGACTATCAGGTGCTTTTAATTTAGCAACTTCTTCATCAATAGCCGCATCTAGTTGCAGTTCTCCATCTATTAAAGCGCCTTTATTTTTTTCTTTGGCTATTTTTGTTGCTTCTCTTACTTTTGTAACCATTTCATGTTGGGCACTATTTAAAGTAGAATGAGAAAGCATAGCTGTAATAGCTTTTTCATTTGTTAAGTTTTCAAAACTTTTGATACTAGATAAAGCAATATCTGCCAGTTCTTCTTTTGTAGGGTTTTGAACAAGCCCACAATCTGAGAAAAGATAAAGGCCATCTTCTTTATAAGAACAGTTAGGAATTTCCATCATAAAGAAAGTAGATACAAGTGAAACATTGGGCATAGTTTTAATAATTTGCAAGGCAGGTCTTAAAGTATTTGCTGTTGAGTGACAGGCCCCACTTACAATGCCATCTGCTAAATTATTTTTGACCATCATACATGCGAAATACATATAATCTGTTTTTAAAAGGTTTAACGCTTCTTCTTTTGTCATACCTTTATTTTTTCTAAGTTCAAATAGTTCCTTAGCCAAAGAAGTAGTTAATTCACTTGTTTCTGGATTAATTATTTTACAATGAGCTAAATTCTTATTTTTGATAAGAATTTCATCTTTATTTCCTATTAAAATGGGTTCCGCAATGTTTTCTTTAAAAGTCGTTTCAGCAGCTTTTAAAATTCGTTCATCCATAGTTTCTGGTAAAACAATTTTGACTAATTCTTCTTGGGCTTGTTTTTTTATTTTTTCTATAAATTTCATATATATCCTCCTCCTATATTTTACCATAAAATATTTTTTGGCACGACTTGTAAATTTCTATAATATTCGCTATACTTTAAATATAAAAGAAAGTTGAGGAATAATTAATGACAGACAATAGAGAAGTTAAGCCTTTTAGTTTATGGCATCATTTTAAAGGGGCAACAGTCCTTGTTATTACAATAGCAAAGCATAGTGAAACCGGAGAAGAACTTGTAGTTTATCGTTGTATGGGTAACGATAAAAATTCTAACCATAAAGATGGCATTTACGCAAGACCTCTTACTATGTTTCTTTCTGAAGTTGACCATGAAAAATATCCAAATGTTTCCCAAAAATATCGTTTTGAAAAAATAGAAAATTAGATAAGAACATCCACACTTCATAAAAAATGGAAGAAGTTTATCTATCAAAGAAAGAGAATAAAAATGCAAAGATGTCATTGGTGTAACTTACAAAATCCTCTTTATGTCACTTATCATGATAAAGAGTGGGGAAAACCTTGTTTTGATGAGCAGTATTTATTTGAAATGCTTATTTTAGAATCTTTTCAAGCTGGATTATCGTGGGAATGTGTTTTAAATAAAAGAGAAAATTTTAGAAAGGCTTTTGATGATTTTGATATTGAAAAAATTGTTAAGTATGACAATAATAAAATTAATGAATTACTTTTAAATAATCATATTATAAAAAATAAATTAAAAATAAAAGCAAGCATTAATAATGCCAAAGTTTTTAAAAGCATAGAAGAAGAATGTGGTAGTTTCTATAACTATTTAAATGCTTATTTCCATAATGAAATAATTTACGAAATAAACAAAACAACAAATAAATTATCAGATGCTATTTCAAACGATTTAAAAAAAAGAGGTATGAAATTTGTGGGTTCTACCATTATTTATGCTTATTTACAGGCTGTAGGTTTTATTTATTCTCACGAAAAGCGGTGCTATTTATATAAAAAGAAAGGTGATTGATATGTCTGAAAATGGAATAGTTATTATTATACCTGATGAAAATCAAATTTTAACTCATGAATATAGGAAGCAAATTTATGAAAACCATTTAGAAGCTTTTATCGCATTTGCTGATAAATTTAAATTAGGCTATCATTTTACGTCGGATGATTACCAATATGCGCCAGAAAAATTAGCCTTAGATGGTCATTTAATTGTTAAAGAAACAAATGGACCACGAATGCTTGTTATGTATATTCCTGAAATCGTTACGGATAGACAGTTAGAGTGGTTTGAACTTCATAAATTTGATTATTTTGATTATCAATTAATTGGTGCCTTTTCGGTAGCTAATGGCAGTGAGTCAAAGCAAATTTCTGGTTTAGAAGAAATTCATAAAGAAATGATTAGAAAACATCTTTTGACCAATTCACAAGATTTAAAAAATGGAATTTAAGAGATATTTTGTTTGATGTTATAATTTTTCTAAAAGGTACAATTTCTAAGACTTGATGCTTATTTATTACCTTATAAAAAAGATTCGCTTAAAAAACATTTTATATTGTGAGAGGTGAAAAAATGGAAAAGAATAAAATATTAAAACAAGAGAAAAACAAATTAATAGTACCAGATAATAAAGAAATTACATCTGATATTATGCTAGAAGAGGTAATTAGTAAGACTATTCAGATACCTGGTGTTAAAGTTGATAGGAATAAATTTTTAGCAGAACTTTTTTCTTCAAAAGTTGAACAGCTTGAGAATATAATAAATAATGGCCCCGTAGAGGCGGGAATAACGAGAGAAGAAATAAATGACATAGCTAATAAATTAATTATGAAAAGAACAAGTCAGTCTTCTATAGCATCTTTTGCATCAGGAATTCCTGGAGGGTTAGCAATGGCGGCCACTATTCCAGCCGATATATTGCAGTTTTTTGGAATGTCACTAAGACTTGCTCAAGAACTTTCGTATTTGTATGGTGCTGATGATTTATGGGAAAATGGCAAAGTTGATGATGAAAAAGTTAAAAATCAATTAATCCTATATTGTGGAGTTATGTTTGGTGTATCAGGTGCTGTTTCAGGTGTTAGAGTTTTATCAACACAAGTTGCTAAAACCGCACTAAAAAAAATTCCTCAAAAGGCCTTGACTAAAACATTTTGGTATCCAATGATAAAAAAGATTTGCTCTTTTGTTGGCTATACCCTAACAAAAAAAACATTAGCGTCAGGTGTATCTAAAGCAATACCTGTTATTGGTGGAGTAATATCTGGGACAATAAACTTTGCGTCCATGATGCCTATGGCACGAAGATTAAATGAAACGTTAGATAATGCAACATTTGATTATTCTGAAGACGAATTTAATCGAGATATAGAATTATTGGATAATGAAACAAGCGAGGTTTCAGAAGAAGAAAAAAATAGTTTTAAGGAAAAGTTTGCTGATGGATTTAACAAAACCAAAAACAGTGTATCAAATTTATTTTCTAAATTAGGAAATAATAAAGATAAATTTGAAATGGATCCTATAGAAGAAATAAAAAAATATAAAGAGTTATTAGATTCAGGAATTATCAATCAGGAGGAATTTAATAAAATTAAAAAAGAATTGTTAAATTTATAAACATTTAAAATCATTAAAAATATAATTCATTATTTAGTTTCAATGAGTTATTCAAATTGGAAAAAAACCAAATATTAGGAACAAATTTAAAAAAGCAAATGATATGAAAAAAGCTAATCACTAGTACTTAGAATTGTCTTTTTCTTTTTTGATATCTTTATCAAAATGATTAAGATTTAATATCTAGTAAAAAAAGAAAAAAAATAATATAATAAAATTGTTAAAGATTATTTTGATAATCTTGGGAGTTGGAGAAAATATGAAAAAGGTAGAAAATATATTATGGGGTATTGTTTTAATTATAATTGGTCTTATCGTTGGAGGAAATACTCTTGGTTTAACCAATATAGACATTTTTTTTGATGGTTGGTGGACTCTATTTATTATCGTGCCAAGTTTTATTGGTTTATTTAATGACAATGATAAAGCCGGAAGTATTATTGGATTATTAATTGGGATTGGATTACTTTTAGGATGTCAAGATATTATTCGTTTTGATTTAATATGGAAACTTGCTTTCCCTGTTATCTTAGTTGTTATTGGTTTATCTTTAATTTTCAAAGATGTTTTAGGAGATAAAGTAAGTAGTGAAATAAAAAAGTTAAATGAAAATAATAAGGGTGAAAATTCTTATTGTGCTACGTTTGGTGGCCAAAATGTAAATTTTGATGAAGAAAAATTTACTGGTGCCGATGTAACAGCGGTTTTTGGAGGCGTGAAACTTGATTTAAGAAATGCCATTATTGAAGAAGATGTTGTGATAAATTCTAGTGCTATCTTCGGGGGAATAGATGTTTATGTTCCAGAAAATGTCAAAGTAAAAACTAAGTCTGTCCCAATTTTTGGTGGTGTTAACAATAAGGCCAATATAAAGGCTGATGAAAAGAGTCATACGATTTATATTAACGGTACCGCTATCTTTGGGGGTATTGAAATAAAATGACAAGTGCTCAAAAAATCATTAAATATTTAGCTCTTTGTCTAGCTGCCTTTTTGGTATTTTTGATAATATCTTCCTTATTAGGTGTCCTTTTTTCGATTACTAAAATCTTAGGTATTCAAAAAGATGGTGAAGTCATCATGGATAAAATGAGTATGGTGAATTTTAAGAACGATGATATAAGTACTTTAGACATTAATCTTCTTTTTACTAATCTTATTATTAAACAAGGCGATACTTTATATGTTGAAACAAATAACGAAAAAGTACATTTTGATGAGGGAAACAATTCTCTTAAAATAAAAGAAGATTCAAGAAGCTGGTTAAGTCAAAATAATAAAGGCGATTTAATTTTGTACCTTCCTGAAAATAGTCAATTTAAAACGGTTAAAATTCAGGCTGGAGCTGGTAAAATTCAAATTGAAAATCTCAAGACGGATACCCTTTCTTTGGAATTAGGTGCCGGAGAAACAAGTATCCAAAAATTAAATGTTTTAGAAAATTGTAAAATTGAAAGTGGTGCTGGAAAAGTAAGTCTTTTAGATGGTAGTATAAAAAATTTGGATTTAGATTTAGGTGTAGGCAAATTTGAACTGACGTCTTTTCTTTTAGGTAGTAATAAAGTAAATGCTGGAATAGGAAGTTTAGAATTAAATTTATTAGGAAATAAAGAAGATTATCTTATTAAAGCCAATAAAGGCATTGGAACGATTCGTGTAGATAAAGAAGTCGTTTCGGATAATTCTACGGTTGGAACCGGTGAAAATACCATTAAAATCGATGGTGGAATCGGTAGTATCGATGTTTCTTTTAAAAATGAGTAAATAAAAAGTCTTTGGGTGTGTCCAAAGATTTTTTTAATGATTTAATTGCTTATTTATGAAAATATAATTTCGCTTGTTTTTTAATGTCAGCTTTTAAATTTTCTAGAGTATTTTGAAGATAAATATTATCCATATCCTTTCTAACATTTTTAGAAAATATATTTTTCATATCAATAGCATAATTACTTATGTCTCTTGGAAAATTAAATTCCGTTATTGTAAAATTATCGTCCTTCTTTTCAATGACAAATTTATCAGGAATAGATGAGCTAATTTTTTTAGATATCAAACAAAACGTAGAGTTTGCAAAATTTATTTAATAAATTTTTAAAATCTATAAATAAGTAAAAAATTATGCTAAGATATAGATAGAAAAGGAAGATATTTGTGAAAACGAATACATACTATAGCAATTTGGATCCTAAAAGAAAGGAATATTTTAAAATATTATCCCCTGTTTTTCCGGAGTGGTTATTTGATTATATAAATATACCAGAAATGCAAAGGCTTTCAGGGATAAGTATGCTTTGTGGAACGGATTATTCTAAAATATACCATTATGCTTCTTTTAATTCTGTTTTAGATCATAGTGTTGGAGTGGCTTTAATAATATGGCACTTTACAAAAGATAAGAAACAAACTTTATCGGGTCTTTATCATGATATAGCTACACCTACATTTAAGCATTGTATTGATTTTATGAATGGCGATAGTGAACATCAAGAATCTACAGAAGAAAGAACCGAACATATCATTAGAAATTCAGAAAAAATTATGTCTCTTTTAAAGCGAGATGGAATAAATATTAAAGAAATTTCTGATTATCATATTTATCCAATTGCTGATAATGATACTCCAAAATTAAGTGCAGATAGATTTGAGTATACATTTTCCAATGTTTTATTTTTGTATAACGAATGGAATTTAGATGAAGTTTCAAAGTATTATAATGATATTATCATTTTAAAAAATGAGGAAGGTATCGATGAATTAGGTTTTAAAACACCCCAAATTTGTAAGGAATATTTATATAGTATTTTACCTATCTTTGCTCGTTATGATAGCGACGAAAATAGGACTGTTATGCAATTTTTTGCAGATATCATCAAGTCAATGAATATTAAAGGTTATATTACGATCGATGATCTATACAAATTTTGTGAAATAGATGTTATCAATAAACTGAAAAATTGCGAAGATACTTACATTCAAGATAGTTTTAAAAAATTTTTGGAAGCAACTGCGGTTTATAGTAGTGATACTCCTGTAGCAAATAAGTATTGTATTAGTGTAAAAGGTAAGAAAAGATATATTGTTCCTCTTATAAAAAGTAATGATAAAGTTTATAGAATTAATGAAATAGATCAAGAGGCTGCTAAGGAAGTAAAAGATTATTTGAATTTAAAAAGCAGTAAATATACTGGTTTTGACTTTTCTTTTGTTCCTTATCAAGATAATATGGTTTTAACTCTAAAAAAGAAAGTTAAATAAAAAGAAAGGTTTAATATTTATGAAACAGAACAGTGAAACATTGTCAAAAATAAGCTATCATTATGTTTCAGATGATTGTGTTCAAATTATGATGGCTTATCGTGATTATTTATTGTTGTTTGGTAATAATGATGTCATGTATTTTAAAAATCTTAAGAAATCCTATCCGTTTTATTTAGAAAAAATAAAAAATGTTTACTTAAGCGATGAAAGAAAAGAAAGTTTTCCTTATTCGCAAATTCCCGAACATATTGAAAGACGTTCTTTATTCCAAAAAATGAACTTTACTAACCAAATATTGAATTTCGAAAGACCTTATGTGAGAGTAAATGATGGTTTAATATCTAAAATGGAAGTATTTAAAGACGGCCAAGAAGCCATTGTTCATAGACAAATTTTAAATGATAAATTATGTAATAAAAGATGTAGGATTGTGACAAGTGAAGAATTTGAAAAATATTTAGATGAAGGATCTTTAACTCAATTGGACGAAAATGATTATCAGTATGTAAAAATTTTTGATATCAATGGGACTTTATATAATTCTGGAGAAGAAATGCTTCAAACATTATTACATGCCGAGAAAGAAAAATTGGCAAGAATTATAGACGAAAATGAACAGTATGATTTAAGAAAAAAGACAGAACTATTTCATTCTATATCTATGATAGATCATATTTTACCTTTTGTCTTTGTATCAAAAGTTATGGTGAAATTTAAACAAAATCACGATATAAAAATAGATGTTTTTGAAGTTAAATATTTAGGTAGTGAAACTTATGAAATTAGATTAGCTGATTTACCAGTAACGAGAGAAAGTTTATCGATGATAAAGCAAAATTTTAAACGATCAACCTTAAAAACTATGAGGGAACCAAAGATAAACTTATCTTTAATTCATCACGCTACAAAAGAGCAATTAAAAATATTAATGAGATCGAGATATTAGATTTTTGTAGGATAAAGAAACTGTTAAGATTAGTTTGAAATATAGCTAATCTTTTTAAATTAATACTTTTTTTAAGAGTTATTAATCTTATGCTATGAATAAATTATACAGAGTAAAATTTATGTGTGTTAAATAATATACCTATAAAAAATTTTTTTATAGCTTTTCAAGTTTTTTTTGAATTTGAAAGTTCCACTCTTGATACTATGATGATAAATAATAAAAAATGATGCTTATTCACTGTTATAAAATAAGTGCTTTGTAACTTTATTTTAGTAAAGAATTCGTGAGATTAAGAGAATTGCTTTCTATGTAAAAGATGCCAAGTTCTGAGGCAATAATCTCATCATATAATAAGTTAAACAATTCGCGTGCTGATGAATCGTTTAACTTTTTTCTTTTGTAAGAGTTAATATGTGACATCAATAAATTAATATCTTCTTGAATTAGATTATCAAAAGAAGTTCCTTTAGGTAAAACTCTTCTAATTAACTCATGATTAACTTCACAAGAACCTTTTTGATCTGAACGACCAGGTTCACAATAAAAGATTTTTGTTCTCTGATTTGGCCCTTCTAATTCAATTTCTTTAGGATTAGAAAATTCAGAGCCGTTGTCTGTAAGAATCACAGGAAACAACTTCTTAAAGGTATCTGTACCCAATTTATTATCTAATTCATTAAAAATGTCAATCACAGATTGAGCATCGTTTCTATCCCTTAAGAAGGCAAGCATAAAAGAACAATTAACAAAGTGAAGAGTAAGTAGTACTTTGCCACCTTTAACACCTTCGACACTGTCCATTTGAACAACATTGGTATCAGGATGTTCTTCCATATATTTGAGATAATCTGTGTATCTACGGCCATCTAAGCATTTCTTATCAATCTTGTAATAAGTCCTTCTTTTTGGCGTTTTTCTAAGTCTTATTTTTCTAGGTAAATCAATATTTCTGACTTTTAGTACGCCTAAATCAATAAGATTATAAATTTGTTTTTCACTACACATAATACAATTCTTATTGTTGATGAACACATGATGAACGGATTGTCCTTGTTCCTTAATTAGTGGTACTAAGAGTTCGTTTAAATCATCAATCTCCTTTTGGGTAAAATGGATGCCAACCCTAGCTTCTACTAAATTATCTTTATATTCTTTGTAAGCATAGCTACTGTCATAAATATTTTTGCTAAGTGTACAAGATAAAATTTTAGAACATCCATTACAAACATAAGGTGGTTTTAAAAGTTTAGGACAGTTTTGTTTTTCGTAATGTTCACAGTTTTTTAAATTGCAAAGAACACCTTTATCACGATAGCGACAGTTTGTTCCATGTAAACAGTCAAAATGTCTTCTTCCATGTGCACCTGTTTCTTTTATAGTAAAATGATTTTTAACTTCCTTAGAAACAGTCGTACAATCCTTACCAATTGCTTTAGCGATTTCCTTAAAAGATTTTCCTTCTTTTAATCCTTTTTTCAATTTCAAGTCTGTCATCAAAGGTGAGATGTTTATTCTTCATATAAATTACGTCCTTTCTAATGGAATAAGCATCATTGAGGTCTATTATAATAAATATCTTTTGAAAATCAAATGTTTTACCAAGTAAGTTCCATGTCGTTAATTTTACCAAGTAAATTCCATTTCTCAAATTTTAGGGGTGGAATTTAGTTTTACAGTGCAGGTATCTTTCATTTTAGAATTCCAAATAACATCTTCATGATAAATGTCTTGAAACTGTGTTATACTAATAACTGGATATTTATTCTTAAAGTTCTTAATAAATTCAATTTCTTTGGTGGACGGTGAATTATTAGAAGGTTTATTAGTTAAACCATGAACTAACATAGAATCAATATCCTTTTTATTTATGATAACGGACATTCTGTAAATTTGGGTTTTTGTATATCCAGTAAGAGAACCAATTTGAGAATAAGAATAATCATTTAAACCATTTCGTTTATCTTGAATAAGTTTTAATGCATATTCTTTATTATGCATAATAAAATATACCTCCTTACAAGGTATAGTATAACATTATTAGTGTATACATTTTAACTAATGATGCGTATACATTTTAAAAAAGGATTAACAAGCTTTTACATGGTGGTTGACAAAAATTGTCTTTTATGATAGCATACTTCTTAATTAAAAAGGGGGATTGATTATGGGAAATATAAATAATCAATTAAAACAACAAGAAATGATGATACAATATGAAGGATATAAAGGAATAAATTTAGACAGGTTTGATGTTAATCAACTAAGAAATTTGAAACAGATTTATCAATTAGCATCAAGAAAACCTGAATATGCGAGAATTAATCATGATTTGGCTATTCTTTCAACATTATCGTTAGAAGAAATCAGAAAAAAAACAAAAGAATTTTGTGAAAAGTATTTTAATTTACATGATATAAATTTTACAACAATTGAATCAATAGGAAATGTTTGTACTCAAATTCCAATAAGTGCAACTCCAGAAGAAGCATATAAAATTATTAATTCAACAATGGAAGAGAAAAGCTCATTGGATTTAGATATTAAATTAACTGATGGGCATGCTATGTCTGGAAGAGTATTAAAACCAATTCCATTAATTGAGAATATGTTAAATGATAAAAATAGAGAAATGTGTTTTTCACATATTGAAATTGGAAAGCAATTAAATTCATTATCAGTAGGAACTTTGGTACATGAAGTAGCTCATGCAGAACAAGAACAAAATATTGGATATGCAGAAGATTATTTAAATAAGGAAATAATAAGTATATTTTTAGAAAAGGTCAATGCTTTAGAAATGGAACCAAGTGGAAACTTATTGAAATTATCTGAAAGAACTAGATTAGCTGATTTGTTAAATGGATATGCTTCTTTATTAACAAATCCTAAATCTATAACTGAATTACAGAAGATAAATAATTTAATGTATATCAAATCAACTTTATATGCTGAAAAATTATTTGATTTATATTTAAATGAAAGAAAACAAAAAAATAGAGATAAATATTTTATGGGAATACAAGATGTATTCGATGGAAAAATAACAGTTGAGGATATGGTAAGAAGCAAAAATATTACAACTGCTAATAGTCAAGATTTAGGAATGCTTAAAAGACATTTATAAAATTATGTAGTAAATAGGAAAGGCTATCATGAAATAAAATTATTTCATGCAGTCTTTTTTTTTACTTTTTTGCTTAGGGAATGTAAAATTCTCTTTTTTAAATGCTCAAGTGAAAATTTAATGTAAAAAAAAATCAACTATTTCTAGTTGACTCAGGTTGTTAACAAAAAATCACTTTGTCAACAACCTGAAACTAGTACTTTTAAAAAATACTAGTTTATGTTCTTTGATAATTTATAAATATTAAAAAAAATTACACACCACTCTTGACAAGGTCAATAGGGTAGCGGGAGTGAGTAGGCTCGCCGCTCTCGGTTTATGACCAGCCGAGCCTGCCTTCAGTAAGTTATCCACATGGTGTATAAAAATGAGTCGTATTAATAGATATAAGTTTATTAAGTATAAATGTTAATATAAAAACTGATAAAAAT
>CAKOQM010000020.1 GCA_934101275.1 uncultured Bacilli bacterium | reverse complement strand
TTGTCCATATTCCATTCGACAATTTTAAAATTACGGACAAAGTTTTTTTCGCCATCTGTAAGCATATACGTACGACATATTTTAGCATCATTTTTTAACATACCATAGGTAAGATTTAATTGAATGATCAAAGTATCTTCAGAATACATTTCACCTGTTAAAGTATAACGACTATAAACGTTGTATAAAAAAGCTAAGTTACGACAATGAAGGTAATCTTTTCTTTCAGAGTTAATCTCAATACCAATATAACCTTGATCGGTTTTTAAAAGTAAGTCACAGTACTTTTTTCTCGTTCCTATATTACCTTGTAGGGTTTCAATGTTTAATCTTTGAATTTCAAAAATTTTCAGATCTAAAGTAAACTCTAGTAAAGCGACTAATAAATCCTCATTTTCTTCTTTTAAAAACACTTCTTTAAATGTTCTGTCATAACGACAACTGTAAAATTTTTTTGTTTCTTTTAATTCGGATATCATGTCCTTTTCTCTTTTCTAAGAAAGATAATTTTTTTGGTTTTAAATTATCCTTCTACTTATATATTCAAAAAAAATCAGCGATTTCCTTTTTTTTCTTTGAAAAATGTTCAAAAAACAGTAAAAAAGTTTAAAATTTGACATATTGTTTACGCTTCTAAAAATATGAGACATAAAAAAAAGCAACGCATAATTCACGTTACTCTTTGTCTTTTAATTCGATGTGTAAATCATCTAATTGTTTTTTATCAACAACATTTGGACATTCGCTCATTAAATCAGAAGCACTGGCTGTTTTTGGAAAGGCAATCACATCACGAATATTTTCCGTATTCGTAAGAAGCATGGTAAGTCTATCAAGTCCAATGGCTAAGCCACCATGAGGAGGAGTTCCATATTTTAAAGCATTGACAAAGAAGCCAAATTTATTTTGAATATCTTCTTCCGTAAGTTCAAGCGCTTCAAACATTTTTTCCTGCACTTTCGCATCGTGAATACGAATAGAACCACCACCTGCTTCATAACCGTTGATAACAATATCATAAGCTTTTGAATAACAATTTTCTTTATCATTAATTAATTTATCCACATCTTCATCTTTTGGAGCGGTAAAAGGATGATGACAAGCTACAAAACGATGTTCTTCTTCGCTATACTCAAAAGTCGGGAAATCAACAACCCATAAAAGGCGATAACTATTTTTATCAATCATGTTTAAATCATTGGCCACTTTACATCTTAAAGCACCTAGAACCGTTTTCATTTTATTACCCACGACGATAAAGGCAACATCTCCTTTTTCCAAAGAGAGTTTCTCGGTAAGACTTTTCTTTTCCTCTTCCGTTAAGTTTTTAGCAATACTACCGGTAAGTTCTTCCTCATATTTTAAGTAAATTAAACCACTAGCTCCTCTTTGTTTGACAAATTCAGTACATTTATCAATTTCTTTTCGGGAATAATGTTCACTGGCACCTTTAGCCACGATCGCGTCAATATTTTCGTTATTTTGATAAGCTTTTTGTAAAAACTCAATGGTTGTATCTTTAAAACAGTCTTTAATCTCTTTAATTTTCATATCAAAACGTAAATCAGGTTTATCAGAACCATAATATTTCATGGCATCGGTCCATTTCATTCTTTGTAAAGGTAAGGTGATATCAATGCCCTTTATTTCTTTAAAGACAGACGCGATGAGTCTTTCCGTCATCGACATAATATCATCTTCGGAAATAAAACTCATTTCCATATCCACTTGAGTAAACTCAGGTTGTCTATCTGCTCTTAAATCTTCATCACGAAAACACTTGGCAATTTGAAAATATCTCTCGATACCACCAACCATTAAAAGTTGTTTAAAAAGCTGAGGACTTTGAGGTAAAGCATAAAACTTTCCTTCATTCACTCTACTAGGAACAAGATAATCACGAGCCCCTTCTGGCGTTGATTTACATAAAACGGGAGTTTCCACTTCTATAAAATCTTCATTTGTTAAAAACTTTCTAATAGCCATCATAATTTTACTACGCGTGATAAGTTTTTCTTTTATTTCATCTCTTCTGATATCCAAATAACGATATTTAAGACGCGTGTCTTCTAAAGCATTCGTGTCATCCGTAATTTGAAAAGGAAGTTCACTTGCCTTATTTAAAATTTCTAGTTCTGTAACATCTATTTCTATTTCACCGGATTTCATCTCTTTATTCGGATGTTCTCTTAGAGTAACTTTACCTGTCACTTTTAAAACATACTCATTTTTAACTTGTTCAGCACGTTCATAATTTTTATTATCGGGGTTTAAAACGAGTTGCACAAGACCACTACGATCTCTTAAATCAATAAAAATAAGACCACCTAAATTTCTTTTCTTTTGTACCCAACCATAAACGGTAAGAACTTCACCTAATCTTTCTTTAGTAATTTCATTATTCCATATTGTTTTCATTTTTCCTCCTAAATATTAAAAAAACTCCTATAACATAAGGACGAGCTAGCCCGCGGTACCACCTTATTTCATAAGAGTTTATGCACTTTTTCTTTTAACGCAAGAACTACGTATTATCTTTCCTTGGTGTCTTTCCTTTTTTTGTTTTCTTTGATTTCACCAAACTCAAAGTCTCTAAAAAAACAAATAAAAGTACTCTTCCAATTAATAATTTCTATTTCTATTATAATTGTTTTTTTTCATTTGTCTAGTTATATTTTGTTCATTATTACCAAAATGATTATTCAAAAGTGTTTCTACATTTTCTAAAAGTATCATTTTTTCCATTTCATAAAGTTCTCTTGTTTTATTTTTCTTCTCCTCTTCGTCTATCGTAAATGAAGAAAGACAATCATCAATGGTAAACAAGTGACCCGTATCAACAACATAAAGCTCTTGTTGTAAAAAACGCGTACTAAATCTTTGATATTCTTCTTTACTAAGACAAATACTATAATTAGGATGATAGATATTGTTTTTTGATATATCTAAACCTAATAAAAGAAACTTTTCATCGGCTGTTTTTTGGACAAAAAGATACCTTCCCGCTTGTTCTTCTGTAAATTCAACAAGAAAGCCCTTCCTTTTGTTATCAAAAGAAGCATTTTGCATAAACACTTCCATTCTTTTTTCAATTCGAGGATAAAATAAATCGCTGTAATAAAGAGGACGTCCTAATTTTCTTTGTAAATCAAAATACAAATTATCATCAAAAGCAAGTTTTTTTAATATTTCATAATAATATAAATGAGCATTTTCTAAAAAAACACTACGTAAAAGACCTGTTTTAACGCCTAATATTTTATCCATGCTTTCTTTATTAAAAGAAAAAGATAAGGCTTTCTTCCCATCATCAAAAGTATAACGATAATTTAATTTTTCTATTTCCATCGCCTCATACCAAGCCAGCACATCTTGCAATTGGTATATAATTTTTTTAAATTCATCATAACTTAACATAAAAAACCCCCATTAGACAGAGAGTTATTATAGCACATTTGTTTTATTTGTCAAATTTGAGAAGCATATTCCATAAGTTTCATAAACATAGAAATAAATTTTTTATCTAAACCGACCTGTTTTAATTTACGAATAGCAATTCTTTTTTTCTTGATATCCATATCACTAAAGATAATGTTAGAAAGCATTTCCTTTAAATTTGTTTTAATTTGTAAATCACTAATGATAGAATCAATATCTTCATTAATAAGACGAACGGCATCAATTTCAATATCTTTACCCTTACAATTGATAGATAATTGACTAGACGTTTTAACATGTTTGACAACCACCACAAAGTCCGTATCATCGACATAAGATTCTGAAGAATAAATCTCGTTATCTAAGTAAACGATAACTTGATCTGCTTTTCTTGTATTACGGAAACGAATTTTATAATCGCGGTACTCAGGGATTAAACCACTTTTTCCTTCAATAGGTCGAATAATAACCGTAAAGTTATTTTGTAAATAGTTGTAATCAATGGCACTGATTAAATAATAGCCTTTCTCATACAATCTGGTTTCTCCATCATCTTCATAAAGGTTGTAAATATTACTTTTACCAGGAAAAATGTGAATTTCCATACTATCAGGAACACTCGTATCATTTAAATTTTCATAAAAATTACCTAAAGGAATAATAGAACCTGATTTAGCAAAAACAGGATAGTCTTCATCTTTATAAAAGACAACATAACGTTTATTACCTAAAAATTTCTTACCCGTTTTAAAATCATACCAAACACCATCCGGTAGAAAGATATCTTTAACCGTTCGATTCATAACGACATCTTTTTGTTTAGTAATCGGACAAACGAGTAATTCCGAGCCAAAATAATATTCATTTTTATACTTAGGTTCATCATATATTTCAGGATTTTGATAATATAAAGGTTGCATAACCGGCATACCCGTTTGATGGTATTTAAAACCTTCAGTATATAAATAAGGAATCAAACGATGTCGCATTCTTAAATAATCTTTAACAATTTTTAATGTTTTCACATCCCATTTCCAAGGTTCTCGTTTATAGTATTTGCCACCTTTTGAAGAAAGACGAAGAATCGGACTAAAAACACCCATTTGGACATAACGCATGTAAAGTTCAGCTTCCTCGATGCCTCCCATGTAGCCCCCGATGTCATGACTCCACCATAAAAGGCCTTTGTTAGAAGCGGAAGAATCAAAAAAAGGTATTTCATTTAAAACATCCCAAGAAACAAGAGTTCTTCCGCCATCTAAAGCAGTGTATTTTTGAGAGGCTACTCCACCATTGGCACTTAAAAGAAAACCTCTTTTTTCCTCTTTGCGATTTGCATAATAATAATGGTAATAAGAAAGGGCCCTTTTAGTTAAAATATCTTTCTCGTTATCATAAGTTATCCAAAAAAAGTCAGTCCCTTTAATCTCTAAAGGAGAAATAAGCTCATGTAAATAAATCTGTAAAATATTTTTATCAAAGGCATTAAAAGGAATAATGCTTTTATCATTTAAATTCATATAAGAAGCTATTTTTTCATAAGCATCTTCATGGGGCATAATCCCTTCGGTAGGATTAATATTTAACCCTAACTTAACATTTCGTTCGTGTAAAAAATTTGTAAAATATTCAGGGTCAGAAAATAAATTGCGATTAAAAGTATAACCAGTTTTATATTTTTCTAAATCACGAGCATCTTTTAAATGCCAAAATTCATCTAATAGCAAAACCGATAAAGGAATCTCTTCTTTATTAAATTTTTCCAGTAAAGAAGAAATATCATCAAAATTATAAATCTCACTTTTATTCCACCAATTACCAAGGGCATATCGAGGAATTAAAGGAGGATAACCTGTTAAAGTAAAATAGTCTTTTAAACATTTACCAAAATCTCTTCGGTACATAAAAACGTATTTATCAAAACGATTTTCTTGATTAGGAATTAAAAAGCCATCTTGGTTTAAAATCATAGAAAAATTATCATCTAAAGTGACAAATCCATCAACCGAATAAAGGCCTTTTTGGTAATTCGCTTTATCAAGATGAAAGCCTGTCCCCGAAGTATTAAAATTTCTAACTTCTTTACTTTTTACATTCCATATTTTATCTGTATTTAAAAGATAAATTTCAATATTTAAACCTTCAAATGGCTTCTCTTTCATGTATTTTAACATGAAATATTTGGTTGTGATTTCTAAGTATTTATCATCTTGGGCCACTTTAAATTCCGGAACCGGAAAATCTCTATTAATGACTTGTTCGGTTAAGTCATCAAAGAATCTTCCATCTTTATTATATTCAAGACGAACAAGCTGTTCAGATAAAACCGTGATTCGATAGTTTGCTCCCTCAAATGTAGCCTCACTTTTGCTTTTGGCTTTATTGTAATCGGGTTTAAAACACACATCCATATTATTCATTTTTAAGACCCCTTCCATCATTTTTAAATTATATCACAAGTTTCTTTTAAATGATATTTACATTTTTAATTGACACTAGATGAAGAATGATTTAACATTAAAGAAATTTGGAAAGGAAAAATGTATGTTTATATATAGTGATGACAATAAAAGATATCATACTTTAAATTATTTTTTAAGAAAAAAATTTAAGCAAAAAGTCTTTAAAGTAAGTTTAAATGCGGGAATGGGGTGTCCAAATATAAAAAATGGTCATGGCTGCATTTATTGCTCTAATAAAAGTGGCGATTTTGCTGGGAATGTGAATGATGATTTAGAAACACAGTTTGAAAATGTTAAAAATAGAATGATAAAAAAATGGCCAGTAGCCTCTTACATTGCTTATTTTCAAGCGGGGACAAACACCTATGCCCCACTTCCTGTTTTAAAGAAAAACTTTGAAACGGTTTTAAAAATACCAAATGTCGTTGGTTTATCCATCGCTACTCGCAGTGACGCGATTAAAAAAGAAGTTTATGACTATTTAAGTGACTTAAATAAACGTACTTTTTTAACCGTGGAAATTGGCTTACAAACTATTCATGAAAGCACCCTTTCTTTAATCAACCGGGGCCACACCAAAGAAAACTTTGAAACCTGTATTAAGGAACTTCAAAAAAGACATATTTTTACCGTGGTTCACATCATTAATGGCTTACCTTATGAGACCAAAGAAATGATGCTAGAAACCGTCAAATATTTAAATGATTTAAAAATTGATGGTCTAAAAATTCATATGCTCCATATTTTAAAAAATACGCCCCTAGCCGAGCTTTATGAAAAAGAAAAATTTCATGTTTTAACCAAAGATGAATATATCGATATTGTCTGTGATGAGCTTACTTTATTAGACCCTAAAATCGTTATTGAACGTATCACGGGGGATCCAACCAAAGAAGACCTTGTGACTCCTGATTGGCTTTTAAAAAAGTTTTGTGTTTTAAATGATATTGATAAAGAGATGAAAAAAAGAGATATTTATCAAGGAAGTTCACTCACCCATGAAAATAATTTTCGTGATGGGAAACCCCTTTAATTTCATTTCATAGGCCTCTTGAGAGCCTATTTTTTTGGCTAAAAAAGCCTCATACTTTTCTTCATAAAGACTTACACTTCTTTTAAAATTAACACTCCGCATATAATCACAAAAATCATCTGTGCATAATTTTTTTATTAAACTTTTTTTATTTTCTTCAACATAAGTAGCAATATTTTTCGTCGTTATATTTTCTTCATAACCATAGCTATAAGGGATAAAAGATAAAAGAATAAAAATAACAAGAAGCGTTATGACAAAAACATATTTTTTCACGCTTATCACCCATAATTATAATGGCTTTGAAGCCTAAAAAAAGATTGGCAATATCTACCAATCATTCTACATTTCGACAATTTCATATCCTTTTGCTTCTAAAGTTTCTTTTTGATGTTTAAAGTTTTTACTACGCATAACAATTTTGACAACATCACCATTTAAGCGAAGTTCTTGAGCTTTTTTAAAGGTTTCTAAATTCTTTTCCTCAATAATAAAGGCTAATCTGTGTTTTTTAGATGGCACTTTAAAACCACGTTCACTTAAAAGAAGAACAAGTCTTTCAAAACCAATAGAAAAACCAACGGCAGGAACCGACATACTGGTGTAATTAGCTACCATGTTATCGTAACGGCCTCCGCCACCAATACTACTATTTAAATCATCGACCCCTATTTCAAAAATAGGTCCTGTGTAATATCCCATGCCTCTTACTAAAGTGGGATCAAAAACCACTTTAGCTTCACTGATAGATGTCGAAAAGTCCATAATTTCTTTTAAATTTTGAACAATATTATCCTCGATAACAAATTGCTTACAAAATTCTTCTAAAGATAAATCTTGTTTAAAATATTCAAGAAAACGAGACACGCAATTTTCATCATAGCCATGGAAAGTAAGTTCTTCTTTAACCCCTTCAAAACCAATTTTATCCAATTTATCTAAAGAAATAAGAACACTTTCTAAATCACTTTCTTTAAAGCCTGCACTTAAAGAAAGGGCATTTAAGATACGACGGTCATTAATTTTAATCGTGAATCCTTTAAAATCTAATTTTTTTAAAAAACTTGTAATCGCCGTGATAAGTTCAATTTCACCTAAATTGGTTTTCTCACCAAAGATGTCTAAATCACATTGCATAAATTCTCGATATCTTCCCCGTTGAGGACGATCAGCCCGGTAGACATTACCTATTTGAAAAGAACGAAAAGGACTTTGTAATTCATTCATGTTATTAGCATAAAAACGTGTTAAAGGCACGGTTAAATCATAACGAAGACCAGAATCTACCATTTCATCCATGTTAGTTGTATGTTCTAAATCGAGTTTTTCGCCTCTTTTTAAAATTTTGAAAATAAGTTTTTCATTATCTCCACCTTGTTTACTTGTTAAATTTTCAATATGTTCTACACAAGGGGTTTGAATTAACTCAAAGCCAAAATTTTCATAAGTACCTTTCATAACATTTAAGACATATTCTCTTAAAGCCATTTCATCAGGCATCATATCTCTCATGCCCTTGGTTGGTATTTTAATAAAGCTCATTTATAAACATCTCCTTCACGGACTTCATTATATCAAAAATCACCTAAAAAAAACAGAGAAAATTTCTTTTCCCAGTTTTTCTAATCTATCATC
The DNA here is from genome assembly GCA_934101275.1 of uncultured Bacilli bacterium. Taxonomy (GTDB): domain Bacteria; phylum Bacillota_I; class Bacilli_A; order RF39; family UBA660; genus Ventrenecus. Next base: position 14,052 of record CAKOQM010000020.1, on the reverse strand, counting down.
TATTTTACTTCGATGTATTTTTTAGTAGCTTCTTTATCGATTTTAGGAATAACAATATTTAAAATACCATTATTGAAATGAGCATCGATTTCATCTTCTTTAATATCGCCTAAATAGAAACTTCTTTGATATTTACCATAGGCTCTTTCTTTGCGAATATATTTTTTATGTTCATCTTTTTCTTCTACTTTTTTCTCTGCAGTTATAACAATGTTTCCTTTATTACATTCAATTTTAATTTCATCTTTTTGAAAGCCTGGTATATCCATTTCAATATGATATTTGCCATCTTTTTCGTAAATATCACATTTCATTTTACTATCATCCTCCGTCGTTAAAAAACTATCTAACAAATCATCTAAATAATAATTTCTTGGTACTAATTTCATAATATCACCATTTCCTTTCAACAATTATCATTATACTCTTTTTTTAGCACTTGTCAATAGAAAGTGCTAATTTTTCTTTTAAATACCAAAAACAGCTAGGAGTATAGAAAGATATTTATCGCGAACACTGTCTGTACGACTAGTCATAATAACCGGACTTTTTGTTCCTGTAAGAACTCCGGCCATCTCAATATGTCCCATAAAGACTAAACTTTTGGTACAAATATTACCACTTGCTAAATCAGGCATAACAAAGATATCCGCTTGTCCACATACTTCATTATGAATTCCTTTATGTTCCGCAGCTTTTTTGGATAAAGCAATATCCATAGCCACTGGCCCGATAATAGGATACTTATTTACAAATTCTTCACTTTGAGCGACTAAACTCGCTTCTACCGTACTTAAAATTTTAGGGTTTACTTTTTCAAGCGCGGATAAAACCGCAATTTTAGGAACATTGACACCTAATTTTTTCATAATACCTATCGCATTTTGCGTTATTTTTATTTTGTCTTTCACATCAGGACTAATGTTAACCGCACAATCTGTGAAGACCATAAAACGATTTTCTTCTTTATTTTCAATCACAGACGCTTGACTTAGTAAAGCCTCTTTTTCAATAAGACCTTTTTCCTTATCTAAAATGGCGCGCATAAAAGAAGATGTCATCATAAGACCTTTCATCGGAATATCCGCTTTTTTTTCTTTGACAAGCAAAACAGCTAGTTCGGCACTTTCTTTCTCATCATCCGAAGAAATAAAAGTATAATCTAAAGGATTTTCGCCAAATTGGATTAGTAACTCTTTTATCTTAGGAACATCCCCAATTAAAATACCTTCAATGATACCTTTTTTACGAGCATAAACTAAAGCTTCAAGAGCATATTCATCCTGGGCATTCGAAAGAGCCACGACTTTTTTTATTTTATGTTCTAAAACATAGTTTTCAATTTCTGTAAAATTTCTAAACATAACTTACCTCCTAAAGTTCTTTAATTTTTTCTTCACCTATTAAGGCTTTATAAACACTAAGACCTAAAGATTCCATTTCAAATTCTCCAGGATAAAGATGAACAGGGGCTATGAAAGAAACCCGTTTTTTTATTTCATTCATTAAAAATTCAGAATGAGCCATGCCTCCTGTTATTAAAATCGCATCAATTTGACCTCCAACAACGGTTGACATCGCGCCAATTTCTTTAGAAGTCTGATAGCACATGGCTTGTAAAGCTTTTAAAGACGTTTCATCCTGTTCTTCTAAAGCCCTTTTTTGAATTTTTTTCACATCGGTCTCGCCAAGATAACTCATAAGACCTCCGAAACCTTTTATTTTCTTTTTCATTTCTTCATAAGAATATTTACCACTGTAGCACATATCAACAAGTTGACCTACCGGTAATCCGCAAGCTCGGTCGGTGGAAAAAGGTCCATCGCCATCTAGACCGTTATTGCCATCAATCATTTTACCATGATGATGAATAGCCACAGAAATACCGCCACCCATGTGGCAAACAACTAAATTAAGGTCTTCATATTTTTTGCCGATATCATGAGCATATTTTTTTGCAACGGCTTTATGATTTAAAACATGAAAACGTGATAATCTTTCGATTTCTTTTAAACCTGAATAACGGGCCAAATCTTCAAACTCATCGGTACAAGCCGTATCGACGGTAAAAGGTATGGGACCTTCTTTTGAATATTCATAAGCGAGTTTAAGTCCTAAGTCTGAGACATGATTGCCATACTTCATACTGGCCGATTCTTCAAGCATTTTGGTATTGATTTTATAAACACCACTTGTTAAAGGCTCGGTGTGACCGCCTCTTGAAACAAAAGCATCTAACTCTGGAACTTTAATACCATGTAAAGACATAAAATCATCGATGGCTTTCTTACGCATGGCAAATTGATCCCAGACGGTATTATATTGTTTAATTTCGTTCGCATCATGCATCAAATTTTCTTTATAAAGACAATTTTCATTTTCATAATAGGCAATTTTAGTTGATGTTGTGCCTAAATTAATCACAAATATTTTTTTCATTTTCTTCTCCCTCTATGAAAAAAGAACATATTTCTATGTTCTATTTCGTTTTAAACATCTTAATAGCATTTCTTATAATACTTAAGATTACACTTAGTACAATGGTTAGAATCGTTGTTGGTACAAATACTTGCCAGAAAGTGTATGGATTTGTTGCACTATTTTTACCAAGCATACGAAGTACAAAAATGGCTATTGGATAATGAAGCATATAAATTTCAAGCGATATAGAACCAAGATAGGCCAATACTTTATTAGTATATTTGTTGTTAAGTATCTTTGTAAGATAATCTTTATTAAGTAATGATAACGTAATAACAGCAAAAATTAAAAGTGCAACAGTCCATCTTTCTAAGTTGAAGTATGTTGATTGATAAACGGTATACCAAACAAGTAAAATACTACATAAAATATTTAATACGGTTAAGCCTATTTTTCCCATATTCGTAAATTCATGTTTTTTAAGTTCATTTACGAGATTGTAAATAAGGATACCACCTAATAAACCAATCATGACAAAGATAAGACCATTATTAAATCCTAACGTAGCCGTTTGACTTGTGGCAGCCCCACCCATACCATTGGTAGAAGCCGTTTGAAGTCCAAAAGTACTCCAAGCCGTTTGAGCGGCTCTAGTACCGGTGAAACACCACCAACCAGCAAAGAAAATAGTTCCAAATGGAGCGATAAATCCCATTAATAAATCTCTGTTTTTACAAAGAAGATAATATAGGAAATAACCGACGATTAAGATGGCTGAAATAAACCAAAGAGGTCCATTGAGATTAAAAAATTCATTGCCCGTACTACGAAGTCCAGCTGCATGAAAACCTAAAAATTCCCAAGCACTATTCACTATCATTGTTAAGGTTTGTTGAAGATTATATTCATGATAATAAAACTTCGTACAAAATAAAACGCCTAAAATGTAGCCAAGAACAAGTGTTGGTAAAAGGACTTTTGCGCGTGTCCAAGTATATTCCCAAGCATTTCTTCCCGGACTTTTTGCCGCATACTCTTTGTCATCTTTTCTTTTATCATGATGAGCCACCAAAAAGTAACCAGCCGTCAAAGTGAATATTAATAAAACTTCACTCGAACCAAAGAACCATTTTGCTTCAGGTGTCATAAAGTAGCCATTTTTGCCATTACAGGTTCTCGCAATGATAAAACCAACATGAAACCCGATAATAGCCACGGCGATAATAAACCGCCAAAGTTCAATCGCTACGTTTTTTGACTTTTCTTTCCCTTTCAATTCTTTCATTTCACTCTTCCTCCTATGATAAAATTATAGCATCTAAAAGGAAGAATAACAATGATATTTTTTTAGACAAATTTATTCAATAATAGCTTTAATTCGCCGAACTCCGGCACTCGAAGACTCTTCTTTTTTTATTTTAAAATGGCCGATTTCACCAGTATGAGAAACGTGTGGGCCACCACATAATTCTTTTGAAACATCGCCAATAGAGTAAACCGTAACACAATCAGGATATTTATCAACAAACATACATTCTGCTCCAGAAGAGATAGCTTCTTCTTTACTCATCTCAGTACAAACAACTGGGATATCCTCTTTAATCCATTCGTTTACTAAATCTTCTACTTTCTGTTTTTCTTCTTCCGTTAATTTGTGATCACAAGGAAAATCAAAACGCATACGTTCTTCCGTAATATTACTTCCTAATTGATGAACAGAAGGACCGATTACTTTCTTTAAAGCCGCGTTTAATAAATGAGTCGCCGTATGATATTTTGTTTCGATAACGGTATTACCAGATAAACCACCTTTAAATTTACCTTTAGAAGCCGTTCTTGATTTTTCTTGATGTTCTTTAAACTTTTCTTTAAAGCCTTCTTCATCAACATTCATCTTTCTTTCTTTAGCTTCCTCGGTAGTAAGTTCAATAGGAAAACCATAGGTATCATATAAATGGAAAGCCGTTAAACCATCAATGACATTTGTCTTAAGAGCAATTTTTTCAAATTCTTTTAAGCCTTTTTCTAAGGTACGACTAAATTTCAATTTTTCATTTTTGATAACTTCTAAAATAACTTCTTTATTTTGACTTAATTCACTATAATAAGGAGCATATTCATTAATAAAAATCTTAGCTAATTCAATATCAATATCCGAATTAATATCAATATTTAACTTTCTTTCATGACGTACAGCTCGGCGAATAAGTCTTCTTAAAATATAACCTTGGTCCGTATTACTTGGTTTAATACCAGCTGGATCGCCTGCAATAAAAACACTCGTTCTAATATGGTCTAGAATAATCCGCATCGATTTTTCATGACCTTCATAACTTAAGCCACTTAACTTTTCTAAACAAGTTCTAGCTCCATCCCAAATACTTGTTAAATAATTGTCATTTTTACCTTCTAGAATAGCAGTAGTTCTCTCTACACCCATACCAGTATCAACATTTTTAACAGGTAATTCTTCAATGGTTCCATCTTCATTATGATTATATTGCATAAATACATCATTCCAAATTTCAACCCAACGACTATCCTCAGGGTCAAATTTTTCAGGAACTGGCGAATCATCACGCCAATAGAACATTTCGGAATCTGGACCACATAACCCAGGCATTTCTAAATTTGGCCACCAGTTATCATCTTTGGTTGCACAAATTCTTTCTTCTGGGATACCTAATCTCATCCAAATATTTTTTGAATATTCGTCCATTGGTGCAATTTCATTTCCAGCAAATATTGTTACAGCTAATTTTTCAACTGGAATATTTAAAACACTAGTTAAAAACTCAAAACTCCAAGTAATAGCCTCTTCTTTAAAATAATCACCAAGACTCCAGTTACCAAGCATTTCAAAAAAGGTATGATGAGTTTTATCGCCAATTTCTTCAAGGTCATTAGTTCTCACACACTTTTGATAATCACATAATCTTTTTCCATAAGGGTGATGTTCCCCCTTCAAATATGGAACCAATGGTTGCATTCCAGCTGTATTAAATAAAACAGAAGGATCATTTTCAGGTACTACAGGAGCACTAGGAATTTGCTTATGACCCTTACTGACAAAAAAATCAATATATAAATCTTTTAACTTCATAATTCTTCCTCCACTATTTTTTTCAATATTTCTCTCATTTCATTTATTGATTTATCTTTAATACTATAATCGAAATCAAAAAAATTATCAAGAGCATGTTCGGTTTCATGAGCTTCTTCCTCTTTCGTTAAACTCTTTTCTTCAAAATGATTATCTACTTTAATTGTTAAAGGATGATATTCTTTAAGACTCGTTATTTCTCTTGGAAAACGAATATCACTAATGATTAAAACATCAATAAACGATGAATAAATAGAAATATCTTCTTTCATTCTTTTTATAAAGAAATCTTCGTCTTTATTTTGTCTTACAAAAGAGCCAAAATCTTGGAGAAAAGCACGAGGTTTTGAGGCAATTTCTCCATTCCAACCGGTAAGCTCTTTAGCAAACATTTTAATGTATTTACTATATTCGGTAATACAAGCTCTTAAGTTTTTTTCTTTACATAAATCTTTTAATATGTTGGCCGCGGTCGTTTTGCCACTTTGTGCCTTACCCGCGATTAAAATTATTTTCATACTGTCTCCTTTATTTAAAAAAAACATATCTTAAAAGATACATTTTTATTCTTCCGCGATGATAATTTCATCTTTGTCTTGAAATAAATTATATTTTTCTTTAAAGAAACGCCATACCACTTTAACTAAGGACATACATGGGGTACACAAAATCATACCAACGATACCAAAGAAATGTTCAAAGATAAGAAGGCCGACAATAATTGTAACCGGATGAAGTTCGGTGGTTTTACTCATAACAATAGGTTGCAAAATATTATTTTCCACAAGTTGAACAATGACAACAATAATTAAAGATAAAATACCAGTTAAAGGACTTTGGGCAAAACCAACAATAACAGCGACAATCCCGCCAATATAAGGACCGACATAAGGAATCAAATCTGTGATACCGCAAAGCAAGCCAAATAGTAAAGGCGCTTGAAGGCCAATAAAGAAGAAACCTAAGCTATCACAAACAAAAACCATAGAAGCGACTAAAAGGGTTCCATTCACACTTTTTCTTACCTCGGTAGAAATGTTAGTAATAAGTAAAGAGGCTTCAAAGCGATTTTTCTTAGGTAATAAGTTAAGAAGATGACCATTGATGGAATCAAAATCAATAAGCATATAAAGACCAATAACAAGGCCAAAGCAAATTGTCACTAAACTAGAAAACAAACTACCGACCATGCTCATAATCGTATTAGGTAATGAGGTCATAAAATCATTAAAACTACCCGTGATAGTATTAAAAATTTGATTTTTTATACTAATAATATCAAGACCTTCAATATTACCAAAACGATTGACAATGTTATTCATAAAAATTTCCACTTCATTAAAAATAGAAGGTAAATTACGAATTAAAATTTGAAGTTGATCATAAATAACGGGTAACATGTAACCAAGAAAAAGTGCTACAGCTAAAATCATCACAGAATAGACAAGCATCGAACCAATAACACGAGGCATTTTTTTTCTTTCTAAGCGATTTACTAAAGGATTTAATATCCAAGCTAGAACAAAGCCAATGAAAAAAGGCGATAAAACACTCAAAATATTTAAAATAAAGGTCCAAATTCCCCATTCTCGGGCTATTAAAGTTACAATGAAAACCGTCGCGATTATCATGGCAATATAGAAGAAATGTAAAATTTTTTTGGATAAATCAATAACTTCATTAACTTCTTCCATGTTAAGCTTATCATTTTGTTTGTTATTAAAAAGTTTCACTTTAAAACCTCCCTCTAATCGTATTATAGCACAAGAAAAAATATTTATGAAAAAAATGTTAGTACTTTATGTCAATCGCATATAGCAATGAAATAAAATACGAAACATTGGCAATTCTATTAAAAATTTTATTTTACTAATATTTATGTTATCAGTGTTTTTTATCACCTTTTTATTTGCTTGATTTCATCTTCTAATGATGGAAAATCCCAATCAATGTCATCTTCTAAATCAGAAATTTGATTTTGTGTCTCATCATTTGATGAAGGCGTATCAAATACAGAAAATTTTGATTGCTCTGCTAATATTTCTTCCTGTGTTTTTAAAAATGGAATTATTTTTTGAAAATCTGAAAGAATAATTGATATTTCTCGTAGTAAGTCTCTGTAGTTTTCTTCTTTAAGTCCTTCTTCATAATTCGTGGTCATTGAATTAAATACACATATTAATCTTTCAATCCCGTAAAGTGAAAGTTCAACATCAATTTTTTCTTCTTTTGGCTCAGATTCGTCATTTTTTTGTGTCTCATAATCAAATTTAGTATGTGCTTCTTTCATTTGGCGAATAAGTTCTTCTTCATTGACTATCGCATTTTTTCTATATATTTCAAAATCTTTAACTAAATTGGAGTAATCATGGGTCCGATTATATTTAGGATTAATAACAATATTTTTATTTATTACATCTATAAAGCCAACTATGAAGTCTGCAGGTATCCTATAATCTTGTACTAAACCGTAGCGATCAGTTTCTTGATAATGTTCCCATAAACCTTTTTTATAAAAACATTCATATGGAATGGCAACCATGACCAAGCCTTTATAATTTTTATGACCCCAGTTTAATAATTCCTCATAATTTTTGTAATGGACATTGCCATCGCCCATATTTAAATCCTTTCTAACAGCTGTAGAATCGATTGTTGGGGATAAATTTTGTAATCCCTCATCACATATCTGGGGACAAACATCAAGATGAGTTCCATGCAAAGCTAAAATTGTATGCTGTTTATCCAATATGGATAAGATATTTTCAAATTTATTAATAAATTCCTGACCAAAATATTCTCTTGCCTCTTCTTCTGTTTCATGTCTTTCCAAAATCGAACTTTTTTCTTCAATTCTAATTGTTGAAATAAAATCATTTATTTCTCCAATAAGCCTAGTGATTTCTTCCCTTGAGCAATAATCAGCTTTCCAATATTTCACTTTGGAAAGTGTTTCCAATATTTTTCTCACATCTTCTATATTATAAAAAAATCTTTTTTCTATTCCTTCATATTTAACCATTTTTACCTCCATATAAATTTATCATTTATTGTATCTATAATTTATACTTCATTCTATCTTCTTTATTAAATATTATAACACACAAATTTTATTTTTCATAAAATGAATATATGTTAATTGACAAATAATTATCGTATTATGAAAAGGGCTATGCTTAAAATCGACGCTTAGGTTATATAAAAAAAAGCAAAGTGATTTCTATTTTTATTTTAATTCACCAAAAAAAGTGCCTTTTGACACTTTTTTTACGTTGTTTTAAGCCTTTGGCTTTGGTAAATCGATTTTCTTCGGAAGTTCTATTTTAGCCTTTAAAACAGGTTCTTCTTGAACTTCTTCTTTGTGTTCTTCTTTTAAAATCTTAGGTTCTTCCACAGAACGATTGACATAAACAGAACTAAATACCGTAGGCATAACTTTTTTAGGCTTAACCTCTTCTTTTTTCTCCTCTACTTTAGGTTCTTCTTTAATCTCTTCTTTTGGTTCGACAGAAGAAGGAGTTGGTTCAACAAAATGAAGAGGAGCTTCTTCTTGTTCTTCTAAAACAGGTGACTCGGTTGTATTTTCTTTTTGTTCAATACTTTCAAGTTCTTTAGTAATAGCTGCTGCAAGAGCATCGAAATCAAATTCTTTTTCTTCTTTTGGAACGTCTTGTTCTTCTTTTACGGGTTCTTCAATATTTTGAATAGGTGTGATACCAATATCTTCATTCAAAACATTATTAACCGTTTGTAAAGGTTCTTCAGGTTTTATTTCTTTCGTTTGCATAACAACTGGTTCGGTCATCTCTTTAAAAAGAGGTTTTTCTTCGGTAGGTGCTATAACTTCTTCTTGCTTAGGACTTTCCTCTGGTTTTACTTCTTTATCTTCATTTTTTATCGCATCTTTTTTGCCAAAAAACAAAATGACCAAAAATAGGACGATTAAAACTCCAATGAAAACAAATAAATAAATGCCAAAGTTCTCTATTTGATATAAACTTTCTAGAAAATCTTTCATATTAATCAATCACCTTTTTATCTTCTACTATAAAAATAGGATAACACAAATATTCACATCGCGTCAACCACTTTTCTTGTATCCTTATTAAAAATTTATGTACTAAAGCTAAAAAAAATACACAAATGTGCATTTTACATATAACGATTCATTTGACTCATTACCTGTTTAACCTGTTTTTGACTTGGTTTTCTACCCATGCTTGTCATCATGGTTTCTATCATTTTTTCATTGATAGGGGGATTTTTTTGTAAATATTTTTTCATAACACTTCTTGCTACAAAAAAGCCGATAATGATGCCAATAATAAGTCCTACGACAATTAATAAAATATCATGTAACATATCACTGCCTCCTTATGTCCTTATTTTACAAAAAATAAAAAGAAGACGCAAGTTATTTTGCTTCTTCTTGAGCTCGTGATTCTCTTATCACAACGATTTTAATGGTCCCTGGATATTGCATTTCTTTTTCGATTTTTTCTTTAATATCCTTAGCCATCTTATATGAGGCTGCATCGGTTACTTCTTCTGGTTTTACCATAACCCGAATTTCTCTACCTGCTTGCATCGCGTAGGTTTTTTCGACACCATTAAAAGAATTACCTATTTCTTCTAGTTGTTCTAACCGTTTGATATAGTTATCTAAAGAATCATTTCTAGCTCCTGGACGCGCGGCAGATAAAGTATCTGCGATTTGCACAAGAACCGAAATAATAGAAGTTTGTTCTACATCACCATGATGAGATAAAATAGCATTTAACACGGTATCACTTTCATGATATTTTTTGGCAATATCCCCACCGATGAAAACGTGACTTCCTTCTACTTCATAATCAATCGATTTACCAATATCGTGTAAAAGGCCGGCTCTTTTAGCAAGTAACACATTTTCTCCTAATTCGGCAGCCATAAGGCCACATAACTCACCAACTTCTTTAGAATGTTTTAAGGCATTTTGACCATAACTGGTTCTAAAATGAAGTTTACCAATTAAATAAACGAGTTCAGGGTCTACTTTCGTAAGACCAAGTTCATAGCAAGCTTCATTTCCTAATTCAGTGATTTTGTTATTCATGTCTTTACAAACGCGGTCATACACTTCTTCAATTCTAGAAGGATGAATACGACCATCTTTAATTAGAGATTCAATTGTTATTTTAGCAATTTCTCTTCGTAATGGATCAAATGAAGATACAACGATAGTTTCTGGGGTATCATCAATAATTAAATCGACGCCCGTGACAGCTTCTATCGTTCTAATATTTCTTCCTTCACGACCAATTAAACGTCCTTTCATATCATCATTGGGTAAACTTATGGTACTTACCGTTTGTTCTGTCGCGACATCTTCGGAATAACGTTGCATAGACTCAACAATTATATTTTTGGCCACTTCATTAGCTGTTAATTTAGCTTCTCTTTCTTTTTCTTTAACGAGCTCAGCAATTTCTTGTGACATTTCTTCTTCACATCTTTTTAAGATTAAGTCACGCGCTTTTTCTTTAGAAAACTTGGCAATCTTTTCTAAACGACTCATTTCTTCTTTTAATATTTCTTCCATCTTTTCATCTTTGATTTGGATTTCTTTTTGTTTGGCTAATAAATTTTGTTCTTTATCATCTAAAGAAGATTCTCTTTTTTGGAGAATTTCATCTCGTTTATCTAAGCTATTTTCTCTGGCTTGTAAACGATTTTCTGATTCTTTTAATTCGTCTTTCTTTTCTTTGATAGCTTTATCAGCTTCTTGTTTTAGACGATAAGATTCTTCTTTAAATTCAATCATACGATCTCTTTTTTGCTTTTCTGCTTCACGTTTTGCTTCATCTATTAATTTACTAGCTTGTTTGGCTAAACTATTTCCTCTTAAATAGAAGAAAAGTACAGCAAGCCCTATTCCCAAAAATATGCCTACAAGGACGAAGAAGATAGACCATATTCTTAATGGTTCCATTTTTATCTCCTTACTATTTATAGAAAATAATATATTATTAAAATCTATAATTGTATTATATAGAACTTTTTTTAGATTTACAAGGTATAATATTTTTTGTAAACATAATGTAAATGGCTGTAAACAAAAAAAGAGACTACTTGTTCTCTTTTTCATTTTCTTTTGTTTTATTCACTTTAAAACCGTAATGTTCCCTTATTTTAGCTTCAATTTCTTCTTTCATGTCCGGATTTTGTTTTAACGTCATTTTGACATTTTCTTTACCTTGACCTATTTTCTCACCTTTATAAGAATACCAAGCCCCAGACTTATCAATGATATTTAAATCACTGCCAATATCAATGATTTCTCCTTCTCTTGATACCCCTGTTCCATACATAATATCAACAGAAGCAAGTTTAAAAGGAGGCGCCACTTTATTTTTTACCACTTTAATATTTGTTCTATTACCGAGAATTTGATCTCCCACTTTTATTTGTTCTCCTCTTCTGACATCAAGGCGAATCGTTGAGTAAAACTTTAAGGCTCTTCCACCCGGTGTTGTTTCAGGATTACCAAACATAACACCCACTTTTTCTCTTAACTGGTTAATGAAAATAGCGGTTGTTTTCGTTTTATTAATCGCTCCAGATAATTTTCTTAAAGCTTGGCTCATAAGACGTGCTTGAAGACCAACGTGACTATCTCCCATATCGCCTTCAATTTCCGCTCTAGGAACTAAAGCGGCCACAGAATCCACGACAATAATATTAACAACTTCACTCCGAACAAGCGCTTCACAAATTTCTAAAGCTTGCTCTCCCGTATCGGGTTGAGATAATAAAAGTTCATTAATATCAACGCCCAAATTTTTGGCATAAACAGGATCTAGGGCATGTTCCGCGTCAATAAAAGCCGCACGACCGCCATTTTTCTGAACCTCTGCTATCGCATGAAGTGCAAAAGTTGTTTTACCAGAAGATTCTGGACCATATATTTCCACAATTCTTCCCTTAGGATAACCACCTACCCCAAGAGCAATATCTAAAGCTAGTGAGCCACTAGAAGTTGTTTCTATTTCCATATGTTCTTCGGAACCTAAACGCATCACAGCCCCTTTACCAAATTGTTTTTCAATATCTAATAAAACTTGTTCTAATACCTTATCTTTTTCTTTTACGTCCTTTGATGTTTTCATAAAAATCATATATTCTCGCTTTCTGATATCATTGTAACTTACTTTATTTTACTTGTCAACGTTCATGCAAACGTTCGTTTGCTAAATTATGATAATAAATTTTATAGAAAAAAAGCACTAGATTTTCCAGTCTAGCACTTTATCTTTAATATCAAAATAATAAATAACACCACTTGCTACAGATAGCACAGTTGCGATATCAATTAAAATTTCGGCAATATAAATATTCCATACCTCAAAAGGCAAGTTATAAAAAAGCATCAAAGAAATACCACAAAGCATAGTAGCCGTTTTTAATTTACCCCATTTATTGGCTTTCACAATCACTTTCTTTTGAGCGGCCGCGATACGTAGGGCATCGACAATGATATCCCGAATCACAATAATAACCGGTATTAAAACGCTGATAAAACCTTGATAAGCTAAGACAATTAAGACGCCATTTACCAAAACTTTATCGGCAATAGCATCCATAATCGCGCCATAATCACTTGTTTTCTTTTCTTTGCGGGCAATTTGACCATCTAAGTAATCGGTAACAGAAGCTATAACAAAGATAAAACCAGCCAGTAAATATTTAGTATCGACAAGTGCTTTACCAGCAACTAAAAAAGTTGGGAATGTAAAATGAATATCACTCCAAGGAAAAAGGAGAAGAAATAAAATAAGAATGGCCATAATCATACGACTTTTCGTTAAACTATTTGCTAAATTCATTTAAAACACCTGTACTTTCTATAATCTGTACACCAGAAGATGCTCTAATTTGAGAAACACTCCAAACAATGATAAAAATAACAATCAAAATTAAAAATATATAAGTAATAGCATAATACTTAGTTGGATACTTACGCATAGGCTTTGAGTAAGGAGAAGAAATTTCTGGTTCTGTTTTTTCCTTATTCATCTCAGCCATTTTCTTTTCGATTTCTTTAATGGGAATCTTTGAAGTATATTCAAACATATACTCATTAAATTCATCGACTAAACTATCCGGATTTAAACCTAAATATTTGGCATAACTCGCTATATAATCTTTTAAATCATAAATATTTTTAAAAGAACCCATAGCGCCTTCTTCAATATTTTCTAAGATAACATCTTTTATCCCGAGATCTTCCGAGGCCTCTTTGATACTGACACCGGATGATTCTCTTGCTTCTTTTAAAGTCTTTCCTATTTCAAACAAGACCCTCACTCCTTGCATTATTACAAATAAAAAAAATAACTTATAAGCCTTGTTCTGTACGTCTTTTGACGCGACAAATATTTATCTACCATTACTGGTCCATTCGCCCGTTTCATTCCGTTTGAATAGCTCCCCTACCATAATTTGGGTTTCTCACTTGTGGGGTTTACCACGTTCCACTTCCAAGGTTT
>CAKOQM010000019.1 GCA_934101275.1 uncultured Bacilli bacterium | reverse complement strand
TCCAAATGGAGGCCGCCAGTAACGGGCCTTATAGGCCTTAGCGAAAAACCACGTCTTTTAGGCGTGGATTTTTATTTAAGTTTTTGTTTTACTTGCTTTAATAGGTTGGTGTGTATATAATAATTCATAAGTTTATGGTGATGTTAGGTATGAAAATATTAGATCAACTTATAGAAGTAAGTCAAACGATTTATCGTTTAAATAAGGCTTATGTGAAAAATAAATCTTCAGTATGTTTAGAATTACTTGAGGATGAAAAGAAAAAGGAAGAGGCTTTGTTAGATAGTCTTACCTATGAAGATTATTTAAAAATGTCTGTTATATTAGAACAAAAATATAATTTGAATTTAAATAATCATTATCTTTTGGAAGTTGTTAAAAATTTATCTTTGGATACGTCTTTACTTAGTTTATTTATTAAATTATATAGAAGATATTCTTTTTGTAATGAACAAAAATTTACTTGTTTTACGGAACAGGAACTTATCTATTTTGTGAATAATCCTTATTTTAAACGTTATGTTAAAGAAAATAAGATAAGAGAATATCTTAATTTTAGAGCTTATAAAAACTATTTAGAAGAAAAAGAAAAAATAACTTATGATGACAGATATTTATTAATGACCTTAAAAGAAAATATAACAAATTATAAAAATAAATCTTATGAGCCTTGTTTTTATCTATATAGAGCTATAGAGGAAACTCTTCGTTTTTATTGTAAAGATAAACCTTCTTTACTTGATGAGGAGTATTTAAAAGTTATTAAGGCGCTTTTAAAAACAGATCGTTATATTGTCGAAGAAAATGTTTTAAATCAATTGAATAATAGTTTAGAAGAAACTTTAGATGAAAAAGGAAATCAAAGACGTGAAGAAATTTTACAGAAGTTATCTAAATATCGAAATAATTTGAGAACAGATGAAATCATGAGTTTTAATAAAGAAATACCTTTGGCAAGTCAATATGTTTCATACTCGTCCGCTCAGGAATATGAATTAGCATTTTATGAATTACTAACCATAGAAACACAGTTATTTAATTTATATATGAAAATTTATCAAAGTAAAGAAAAGGCTGAAAAAAGAATAATTAGAGATCAAATGTATGACAAACTTTCTCTTTTAACTCAGAAAGAAGAAAATGTTATTCATAAGATAAAAGATCAAGAACAATTTCTTTATTATATCGAAAATTGTTATGCTTATGATGAAGAAGATATTTTACCAAGTTATCTCTTTGATAATGATAAATGGCAAAAATATAACATGATTTTTAGTAGAATAAGAAATAATATCAATTATAATTTAAGTTTTGAAAATGAAATAGATGAAAATTTTGAAGTATCATATGTCGGTGATTTATTTGATTTGGGAAGCG
This sequence comes from uncultured Bacilli bacterium, assembly GCA_934101275.1. Lineage (GTDB taxonomy): Bacteria > Bacillota_I > Bacilli_A > RF39 > UBA660 > Ventrenecus. The sequence continues at coordinate 21,303 of CAKOQM010000019.1, read as the reverse complement.
TTTTAGATCTTTTTGCAAAGTGTTTAGCTGAACCATTTAATGTGCCAAATAACTATGAGAATAGGGCTTTTGATTATTATAAAGTAATTAATAACCATTTTTTTAATTCTTTATTTAACAGTCCATATAAAGATTTAGCTGTTTTTTATACTTTTACAGACGATATAGCTATGAAACGTCTTGTTTTATCTGATTTTGAATTGCCTATGATTTTTGATGAGGAACCCTTAAATATTAGTGAGGAAGAAAAAATAAATATTTGTGATGATGTTGAAAATTATGCAGAAAATATTTTAGAAACAAAACGTTATCATCTTGATATTTTAGAATTTTATGTACAGTGTACATTGGATTATTTAGAAAGTAAAAATAACCCGTTGAAAAGAAATTTATGGTAAAATGAATGTGTTAGAAAGAGGATAGAAATGAACAATATAGGTATTTTAGCCAAAAATATGAATATTAAAGAAAGTCAAATTGAGGCGGTTTTAAAACTATTAGAAGAAGGGGCAACGATTCCTTTTATTGCACGTTATAGAAAAGAAGCAACGGGTTCTTTAGATGAAGAACAAATAAGACAAATTGAAAAAGAATATACATATTTAGAAAATCTTTTAAAAAGAAAAGAAGATGTGATAAGACTTATTACGGAAAAAGATTTGATGACAGAAGATTTACAAAGACAAATTATGGCTTGTGAAAAACTTACGGATGTTGAAGATTTGTATCGACCTTATAAAGAAAAGAAAAAGACAAAGGCTAGTGAAGCGATTAAAATGGGTTTAGAGCCTTTAGCTAAAAAGATTATGGCTTTTCCAACGAAAGGTAGTTTAAATGATTTAGCCAAAGAGTTTCCTTATGATTTAGAGGTTTCTTTAACAGGGGCTAAATACATTATTAGTGAGTGGATAAGTGATAATGCTTATTATCGTAAACTTATTAAAAATGAGATTTTTTATCATGGTAGTATCGAAAGTAAATTAAAGAAAAATGCCAGTGATGAACGCCTTGTTTATAAGATGTATTATGATTTTTCTGAACCTATTCGTTATGCTAAGCACTACCGTGTTTTAGCGATGAACCGCGGTGAAAAAGAAGGTATTTTAAATGTTGGTTTATCTTTTGATAAAGATAAGATTCAAGGCTTATTAGAAGAAAAAATAATCAAAAATAAAGATTCTTTTGTTGTAGAAGAAGTGAAAGAGGCCATTAAAGATTCTTTAAAACGTCTTATTTTACCTAGTGTTGAAAGAGAAATAAGAGTCGAGTTAACTGAAAAAGCGGAAAGTAAAGCTATCTTAACTTTCCAAGATAATTTAGAGCATCTTTTAATGACAAAACCTATTAAAGATAAAACCGTTTTAGGTTTTGATCCTGCTTTTCGTACGGGTTGTAAATTAGCCGTTTTAAATCCTTATGGTAATGTTTTAGAAATCGCGACAATTTATCCTCATGAACCTAAAAATGAAAAAGAAAAAAGTGCCCAAATATTAAAAAGTTTAATTGATAAATATAAAGTTCAAATTATAGCTATTGGTAATGGTACCGCTTCTAGAGAAAGTGAAGCTTTTGTAGCGGGTACGATTAAAGGTACACCTGTTTTGTATAACTTAGTAAGTGAAGCCGGAGCAAGTGTTTATTCAGCAAGTCCTTTAGCTATCAGTGAGTTTCCGGATTTAACCGTTGAAAAAAGAAGTGCTATTTCAATAGGAAGAAGAATTCAAGATCCACTTTCTGAACTTGTTAAAATAGATCCTAAAAGCATTGGCGTAGGAGAATACCAACATGATGTTAACCAAAAAGAATTAAATGAAGCTTTATCTTTTACCGTAAGTAAAATTGTAAATGAAATCGGTGTTAACTTAAATACCGCGAGTCGTAGTATTTTAAATTATATTTCGGGTTTAAGTAAAAGAACGATTGATAGTATCTTAAAATTTAGAGAAATGAAACCTTTTACTTCTAGGGAAGAGATTAAATCTTTAAGTGGTTTTAGTGATAAAGTTTATGAGCAATCGATTGGTTTTTTAAGAATTATTGATGGGGTTAATCCTTTAGATAAGACACGTATTCACCCTGAAAGCTATGAGCTTGTGTATGCCCTAGTCAAAGAACTTCATTTAGATTTAAAAGATTTTGGCCAAAAAGAATTTAAAAAAGTTATTGAGAATGTAAACGTGAAAGAAATGTCTCAACATCTAAATTGTGATGTTTTCACTTTACAAGATATTATGGATGAACTTCAAAATCCTGGTCAAGACTATCGGGATAAACTAGAAGACGTTGTTTTAAAAAGTGATGTTCTCACGATTAAAGACTTAAAAGTAGGCATGGAATTAAAAGGAACTGTCCGTAATGTGACAAGTTTTGGAGCATTTGTTGACATTGGTTTACATGATGATGGTTTGGTTCACATTTCTAAAATGAGTAAATCTTTTGTCAAAAATCCAAGTGATATTTTAAGCGTTGGGGATATCATTACCGTTTATGTTTGCAACATTGATTTAGAAAAAGAAAAAGTACAACTTTCTTTATTTAAAGATTAAATAATAAAATACTAGGTGCTTCTATCTAGTATTTTTATCTATCTTGTATGCTTAAAACATACAGGATAACATACAAGAAAACATACAAGATAATTGACAGAGAAGGGAAAAAAAGATATAATATAAACCATATAAGACGAGGTGATTTCGATGAATCCTTACATTCCACCCTATACAATTACAAATGAAATTTTAGAAAGAGTATCTTCTATTATGAAAAAAATAGGTAAACTTGATAATTATCAAACATTTAACCGAATGCCTATTTTAAGAAGAAATAATCGTATAAAATCGATTCACTCATCTCTTGCCATTGAAGCTAATTCCCTTTCTTTTGAACAGGTAAAAGACATTATTGATGGTAAAAGAGTAATGGGGCCTAAAAGAGAAATTCAAGAAGTTCAAAATGCCTATTTGGCCTATTCAAAAATAGAAGAAGTAAATCCTTATTCTGTAACTGATTTGAAAATGATGCATGGCTTGCTAACTCAATTTCTTTTAGAGGATGCCGGTCATTATAGAAAAGGCGGAGAAGGTGTTTTTGATGAATCGGGTCATTGTATTTTTGTATGTCCTCCAGCTAGTCAAGTTGACGTGTTAATGAATCAACTTTTTGACTGGATGAAGAAAAATAAAAATAAAATTCATCCCTTAATTTTAGCTTCTATATTTCATTATGAATTTGTCTTTATCCATCCTTTTAAAGATGGAAATGGTAGAACGGCAAGATTATGGCAAAATGTTCTTCTTGCTCATTTTGAACCTTTATTTCTTTATGTTCCTATTGAATCTGAAATCAAAAAATACCAAGATGATTATTATAAAGTGATACAAAATTGTAATAAAAAGGGAGAATCAACCGAATTTATTGCCTTTATGTTAAAAATGATTGATGAAGTATTAGGGGACTTTATAAATGGTGTAAATGTGGAAATAAACCACGTCAGTACTTATGTTAATAAATTACTAAACGTGATGCAACCAGAAGTGAGATATAAAACATCTGAATTAATGAATTTACTTAATATGAAATCGCGTGTTTCTTTTAAAAAAAATTATCTTTCTCCTGCTCTTTTAAATGGGATTATTAAAATGACACTTCCCGATACACCAACCAGTAAAAATCAAAGGTACTATAAAAGTGTATCTTAAATTTGACGACTTATTATAATATAAGAAAGTGAGGTTTCTATGAATCAATACGTAAAAGTAATGTTTGGAAAGACCAGTGGCGCCAACAGCGATTTTGAATATAAAATAAACGAGATAAATGAAAGTAATAATTGGAATCCAAAAGCTGGTAATCCCAAAGATTTTGGCGGTTTTAATTATTGTGAGGCAACCAGTCTTTTAAGATGGCTACACAGAGGCGATACCCTTTATGAAGTTGAAGTGCCAGATGATGCAGAAAGTGTTCGCATAGAAGGCGCTACTGTGATTTTTAGATCAAATAAAATCATTATTAAAAATCCTAAAAAAATGACAGATGATTTAGCTCTTTATTTTTATCAAATTTCTGATATTCCTGAAAAAGCTTATTATAAAGCTTTAGGTGCCGTAGCTATTATGAATTATAAAAAAACAGCCATGCAAATCATTAAGGATAAAGTAAATAAAAATAACATTGATGTTGTTTTAGAAGAGTGGCATGACTTTATAAATCATGGTGGCAAAAATGATAGATCATCGGCTAATGAATTCGTCTATATTGTGGAAAATAAATTACAAGAAATGAAAAGAGGTTTTTATGATATTTAAAGGAAGTCCTAATTTAGAGACAAAACATTTGTTATTACGTAAAATAAAAAGTGATGATTATAAAAAAGCTTTTAATTTATGGTGTCACGATGAAGAACAAGTGCTATATACGGTTCATGGTATTCATAAAACAGAAGAGGAAACCAAAAAGTTTTATGATAGATGGATTAAAGAGTATAGTGATAATAAAACTATGCGATGGATTATTGAATTAAAAGAAATTAATGAGCCAATTGGTGTCATTGACATTAATAACACATTTTCAAAATATTCTTCTGTAGAAGTAGGATATACGATTGCTAAAAAATACTCTAATCAAGGATACGCGACCGAAGCGACAAAAAGGGTTATGAAATACTTATTTGAAGAATGTGAAATAGAAACTTTTTATGCAGAATTTATGGAAGATAATATTGCTTCAAAAAAAGTTATGGAAAAATGTGGCATGACGAAAGAAGGATGTTTAAGAAATCGCTGTGAAGATAGAAATGGTAAAAGACAAAATCTTATTTCTATGTCGATTACAAAAGATGAGTATTATAAAATAAGAGATAAGTTTTAAAATTTTCAATAAAAAAATAATGAGTTAACAGCTTTTCTTTTAAATTAATCTAAAACGGGTTATAATAATGAAAAGAAAGTGATGTGAATCGTTATGTGTGGAATTGCTGGTTTTATTGGGAAAGATAAAAATAAGAAAAAAATCTTAAAAGCTATGTGTGACCGGATTGCCCATCGTGGTCCGGATGCGGAAGGATTTTATGTTAAGGGGGATGTGGCATTAGGCCAAAGAAGACTATCTATTATTGACCTTGAAGGTGGCAAACAACCTATGTTTAGTAAAGATGGAAAACTCGTTGTGGTTTTTAATGGAGAAATTTATAATTATAAAGAATTAAAAAAAGAACTTAAAGATTATCCTTTTCAAACCGATAGTGATACAGAGGTTTTACTTTATGGCTATCAAAAATGGGGTGAAGACTTACCTAATCATTTAAGAGGAATGTTTGCTTTTGCTCTTTATGATATGGAAAATAAAACTCTTTTTTGTGCTCGTGATCATTTTGGCATTAAACCTTTTTATTACTATTATAATGATGGAACGTTTATGTTTGCTTCAGAAATTAAAGCTTTTTTAGATCATCCTAAGTTTGTGAAAAAATTTAATGAATCTTTAATTGCTCCTTATTTATCTTTCAGTTTTACGCCTACAACGGAAACGTTTTTTGAAGGTGTAAAACGCTTAGATGCGGGTCATTCTTTAACTTATAAAAAGGGTAATATGGAACTTAAACGTTATTTTGATTTAACGTTTCCCATTAAAAAGGAAGACTATGCCAAAACAGTTTCTGAGATTGAAAAAGTCATGAAAGATAGTACGGAGCATCATATGATTAGTGATGTTGAAGTGGGCTCTTTCTTATCCAGTGGTGTGGATTCTTCTTATTTAGTATCTTTGGCTAAACCTTCAAAAACGTATACAGTGGGTTATGATATTCCCCGTTATAATGAAATTGACTATGCCAAAGATTTAACTGAATGCTTAAAAATTAATAATACGAGTAAGAAAATAACGAAAAAAGAATACATGGAAATATTAGATAAAATTATGTATCACATGGATGAACCAGCCAGTGATCCTGCCGTTGTCGCTTTATATTTTGTGGCTAATTTAGCCAGTAAAGATGTCAAAGTTGTTTTATCAGGAGAGGGAGCAGACGAATTTTTTGGCGGTTACAATTACTATCGTGAAGAAGTGGATATGTCCTTCTATAATAAAATTCCGTTTTTTATTCGCCATGCGATTTCCAAGGTTTGTTCTCTTTTTCCTAGTGTAAGAGGGATTAACTTCTTAGTAAGACGGGGCGAAAAGTTAGAAGATAGCTATATTGGGGTGAATAAAGTTTGGTCAGATAAAGAAGTTAAAAAACTTTTGAAAATGCCGATTACTTTAGAAAATAAAGAAATAACGAAGCCGGTTTTTGAAGAATTTAAAGGGCAAAGTAATATGGTTAAGATGCAAGCTATTGATATTAATTTTTGGCTTATGAAAGATATTTTACAAAAAGCTGACCGAATGACAATGGCCAATTCCTTAGAAGGAAGAGTTCCTTTCGTAGATAAAGAAGTTTTTAAAATAGCTTCCTCTTTACCTTTAGAATATAAGGTAACCAAAGAAAATACGAAAGTAGCTTTACGAGAGGCTGCTAAGAAAGTAATCCCTAATGAATCTTATAAAAAGAAAAAATTAGGTTTTCCTGTTCCTATTCGTGATTGGATGAGAGAAGATGATGTTTATAAAGAAATCAAAAAAGCTTTCAACAGTAAGGTTTGTAAAAAATATTTTGATAAAGATATGTTAATCCAATTATTAGATGAACATAAAAATGGTAAAAAAGACAATTATCGTAAAGTTTGGAATGTTTATTGTTTTATTAAATGGTATAATGTCTTTTTTGCGTAGAAAAAGTCGAAGAAGTTTCGGCTTTTTTTGTGCTCATTTAATGTAATTTTGATATAATTAATACAAGAAGGTGAGCCTATGAAAACAATCTCTTACTTATATATCTCTATGATTTGTTTTTTTCTTTTTTTCTTTCTAACCATTTTTATTATCAATGGTAATCATATCTTTTTTGATGATAGCATCTATAACTTTTTAAGAACTTTTTCTTTAACATCTTTTTTTCAAGTTATAACAAACTTTGGGAGTGCTTATGTCATTGTTCCGGTTGTTATTCTTACATTTCTTTTAGAAAAGAAAAAAAATTATCGTTATTTATTTTTAGCGTTAGTTTTATTAAATACCGTGGCCAACTTAGTTTTAAAACTCTTTTTTGGAAGGTCCCGCCCCATTTATGAACGCCTTACGGATGCTTCTGGTTTTTCTTTTCCCAGTGGACATGCGATGGCGAGTGTGATATGTTATGGACTTCTCATTTATCTTTTATGGCAATTAAAAATTTCTAAAATTTTAAAAATAATAGGAACGGGACTTTGTTTATTTTTAATAATTAGTATTTCTTTAAGTCGTATTTATTTAGGTGTTCATTATGCGAGTGACGTTTTAGGCGGTATCCTTGCCAGTTTATTCTTCTTGAATTTTGGCTTATTTTTCTTTGAAACAACGAAGAAAAAAGCGTAACGACAAAATATTTAGTCTAAACTAAATATTTTTTTCATATCCTTTTTTAGGTGATACTTCTTATGGACATAAAAGGTTTAAATAAAAAGGAAGTAGAAGTACAAAGAAAATTGAATGGGAAAAATGTTTTAACTCAAATGAAACAAAAAAGCTTTCTTCGTTTGCTTTTAGAGTCTTTAGGTGATCCGATTATTAAGATTTTGCTCGTTGCTTTAGCTATTAAAGTCGTTTTTTTATTTCGAGATTTTGATTGGTTTGAAACACTTGGTATTTTAATCGCTATTTTTTTAGCGTCTTTTATTTCAACGATAAGTGAGTATGGCAGTGAAGAAGCCTTTAAAAAACTCCAAGAAGAACAAGAAAGTATTAAAGTAAAAGTAAAACGAGATGGTAAAATCGTGGAAATTTTATTGGAAGATGTCGTCACCAAAGATATTGTTTTTCTTTCCTCTGGTGATAAAGTACCCGCGGATGGTTTTTTAAAAGAAGGAAAATTAAGTGTTGATGAATCAAGACTGAATGGCGAAACTAAAGAACATATTAAAGTATCTTCTTCCAAAGATAATGATTTATATCGGGGTTCGGTTATTTATGATGGAGAAGGATTCATGGAAGTGACAAAAGTTGGGGATGAAACTATCTATGGCCATCTAGCAAAAGAAATTCAAGAAGAAGAACCAATGAGTCCTTTAAAATTACGTTTGCAAGGGCTTGCCAAAACGATTAGTAAAATAGGCTATGTAGGGGCTTTTTTGGTGACCTGTTCCTATCTTTTTTCTGTTATTGTGCTAGATAATCATTTTGATGGGTCTTCTATTTTAAAAACGATTAGCGATATTCATCAAATGGCGGATTATTTAATTTATGCCCTTACCCTATCGGTTACAATTATCGTTGTCGCGGTTCCTGAAGGTCTTCCAATGATGATAACACTTGTGCTATCTAGTAATATGAAAAAAATGCTTAAGAGTAATGTTTTAGTAAGAAAACTTGTTGGCATTGAAACTACGGGGTCTTTAAATATCTTATTTACGGATAAAACAGGAACTTTAACCAAAGGAAAATTAGAAGTTTTAAATATAGTAAGTAACGAGAAAGAATTTGCTAAAGAAAAAGATTTTCAAAGTTATCCCAAGTACTATGATATAGTTTTACAAAGTCTTATTTTAAATAATCAAAGCATTTATAGTAATGATACGGTCATCGGTGGTAATTCCACTGACCGAGCCCTTCTTTCTTTTTTTAAACCTAAAACTTTTTCTTGTGAAATCATAAATCATACGTATTTTAATAGCAAGAATAAATATTCCGCGGTAACGATTAAGGATAAAGGTATTAAAAGAACGCTTTTAAAAGGGGCGAGTGAAGTCCTACTTCCTAAATGTCATCGCTTTTTAAAATTGAATGGTGAAGAAAAGCCTTTCTTAGAAAAAAAGACAATCCAAAATAAAATCAAAGATTTAACCTCGAAGGGCTGTCGGGTTTTAACTCTTGCCATGGGCCATGATGAAGATACGTCTTACTTAACTTTTATTGGTCTTGTTGTTTTAAAAGATGATTTACGAAAAGAAGCAAAAGAAGGCGTCAGAACTATTCAAGATGCGGGGATAAAAGTTGTGATGATAACCGGAGATGCTAAAGATACGGCCTCATCCATTGCCAAAGAAGTGGGTATTTTACAAAATTCTTCGGATATTGTATTAACAAGCGAAGAGTTAAATCGTTATGATGATGAAACCATAAAAGCCTTGTTACCTAATTTAAAAGTTATCGCAAGAGCCTTACCCCAAGATAAAAGTAGATTGGTTAAACTTTCTTTAGAAAATGATTACATTGTGGGGATGACCGGTGATGGGGTAAATGATGCCCCAGCTTTAAAAAAGGCCAATGTTGGTTTTGCCATGGGAAGTGGTACTGAAGTTGCTAAAGAGGCGAGCGACATTGTTATTTTAGATGATAATATTTTATCCATTAGTAAAGCTATTTTATATGGTCGAACCATATTTAAAAGTATTCGAAAATTTATTATTTATCAGCTAACCTGTAATTTCTGTGCTCTTTTTTTATCCATCATTGGACCTTTTATCGGGGTAAATACGCCTATTACGATCATTCAAATGCTTTGGATAAATATGATAATGGATACTTTTGCCGGTCTTGCTTTTTCTTATGAACCTGCTTTAAAAGACACCATGAATGAACCTCCTAAAGACAAGAAAGAACCTATTTTAAACCGTTATATGATTTCTCAAATTCTATGGTTAAGTGCCTATTCAGCCTTCTTATGTATCTTCTTTTTAAAGTCACCTTTTATTTATCATCTTATTAGGACAGGTGAAAACAATAAATATTTAATGACGGCTTATTTTGCCTTATTTATTTTTATTGGTATTTGTAATGCCTTTAACGCAAGAACGCATCGTCTAAATTTATTTGCTCATATTAAGGAAAATAAAGTATTTGTTCTTACGATTCTCTTTATTTGTACAGTACAAATTATTCTTATTTATAAAGGCGGCGTTGTTTTTAGAACCTTTGGTTTAACGCCTTTTGAACTCTTTTTCGTTATCCTTTTATCCATGAGTGTTATCCCTATAGACTTTATTCGTAAAATTATTTTACAGAAAAAAGGTGTCAAATTAGGAGTTTAGTTTTTCATTTGCTCTTAAATATGATACTATTAAGGTAGAATGGAATGGGTAGTATGGAAAATAAAGGAAAAAAAATCGCAGCCATTGTTCTTTTGCTTTTATTAATTGGAGGACTGACGTATTATTATTTTGATAAACAAAAGATAGGTCCTCAGAATCTTTGTCGTTTAGAATCTTCATCTTTACATATAACACGCGGGACTTCTTATGAAGCCAGCGATTTTGTGGATAACATCTCTTCTTTTTGCGATGTCTCTTTTCTAAATGATGAAATGCAAAATTATGAAGAAGAAGGAACCTATAAAATAACTTTAGTCGCCAGTGATGAAACAAAGAAAAATGGTACAGTTAAAAAAGAGGTCACTTTAAAAATTTTGCCTCATAAACTCACTTTAGAAGAAGGTAGTGTCCTTTTAAATTACGTACCAAAGGATTTAAATGATGCCACCTCTAATGCTTATATGGGTGAAACCTCTTTAATTTCTATTATAAATAATAGTCTTTATTTAATGGATGATAATACTTCTTTAGAAGATTTAACTGCTTTTGTGAAGTCTCATTATAACAAAGATATTACTTTAAATGATTTAAATGATTTGCATTACGAGGAAAAATGTTTTTCTTATACAGATAACATTTTTGTTAAAGAAGATTGCAATAATAAAACAAAATTTGCTTTAGAAAAAATAAATCATATCACACAAGTAGAAGGTGAAATTGTATTAGATACTTTTGCTGGATACTATGAAGAAAAAGATAGTCAGTATTTCATTTATAACTATAAAAGTAGTGAACCCCAAAATATTTGTTCTAATCTAGAGGAAGTAAACGCCTACTTTAACAATAACTATCAAATATTTTCTCATTATGAACATACTTTTAAACAAGAAAAAGATAACTATATTTGGTTAAAAACAGAGAGAGTATAAGCTTTTTCTTTTTTTATATAAAGACTTTCATTGAACAAAAGTGCCCAAAATGGCAAAAAAGTTTGATGAAAATTTAATCTTTTAGTCTTTTTCTTGAGTTTAAAAACGCAATCTCGTATAATTGTATTAGAATGAAAAGGTGATTGTATGTTTGGTAAAGTAACAAATATTAATGGGAATCATATTTATGTTTCCAATGCTCAAAAAAATTTATTATCTAATTTGAAAGGAATTCATGTAACCTTTGAAGACCAAGAAAGAAAAATTATTGGTAAAGTAATCGAGGTAAATCAAGAGGAATTTGACATTTATTTATTAGGGGAAATTATTCATAACACTTTTATTCAAGGAATTTATAAAGCGCCTTCCTTAAATGTTATTCCTCGTATTATTAAAGGCGAAGAGCTTATCTTATTAGTAGGTAGTCAACAATATCACAATAAAAATACGCTTTTAATTGGTAACTCTATGACGTATGATAATTTTAAAATAACCGCGAATATGAATCAGTTTTTTTCGAATCATTTTGCTATTATAGGCAACTCAGGTTATGGTAAAAGTTGTGGTGTGGCTCGTATTTTACAAAATGTTTTTACTTATAATGAAACACCCCCTATAAATGCCCATATTGTTTTATTTGATGTGTATGGTGAGTATCATGAGGCTTTAAAAAGCTTAGAAAAAGTAAATGGCATTCACGTCAAAAATTATGAGAATAGTTTACAAAGTGATGTTTCATCCATAAGCTTTCCGCCTTATTTTTTAGATGCGGATGACCTAGCCATTTTACTTAATGTGGAGGATGCTTATTTAATTCCTATTTTAGAAAAAACATTACAGTATGTGAGAGTCTTTAAAAATGAGGACCCAGCCAGTTTAGAATATAAAAATAATATTATCGCGACCGCGTTACTAGAAGTTTTGTCTAGCGGTAAAGAAGCGAGTCAAATAAGAGACCAAATAATTTCTATTTTAACCAAATATCATACGCCAGATTTAAATGTGAATAGTGAGATTAAAGAACCTGGTTATACAAGGACTTTAAAGCAATGCTTAAACATAGATAGTCAAGGAAAGATTAATGCCATCTCACAAGTTATTGACTTCCTAAATCAATTTAAAAAAATGAATTTACAAACGAATGTAGTTATTCCTAATCTTTCTTATACTTTAGAAGATATTTATGATGCTTTAGAGTTTGCTTTATTAAGTGAAGGGGTTTATAACTCTGTTAGTATGTATGAACGGGCTGTTTCTTTAAAAACGCATCTTTATCAAATCATTAATAGTCCGAATAAACGTTTCTTTGATTACAAAGATATGATTAGTAAGCAGGATTATATAGAAGGATTATTTCGCAATCAAAAGGGTGAAAATGTTCAAATTATTAATATTAACTTAGATGAAATGGAAGACCGATTTGCTAAAATACTCACTAAATTATATTCTAAGTTATTCTTTAATTATGCGACAACTCTTCAAAATAGAGGCTCCTTTCCGGTTAATATCATTTTAGAAGAAGCCCATCGTTACGTTAATAATGATAATGATATCCATATTATTGGTTATAATATTTTTGACCGTATAACAAAAGAAGGAAGAAAATATGGTGTTTTAATGGGCTTTATTACCCAAAGACCAAGTGAATTATCCAAAACGGCTTTATCGCAGTGTTCTAATTTTTTAGTTTTTCGTATTTTTCATCCGGATGATTATGAAATTATCGATGCTATCACTTCTAGTGTAACCAGAGATGATTTAGAAAGTTTAAAAACTCTTCGTCGTGGTATGGCCCTTTGCTTTGGAACCGCTTTTAGTCTTCCAATGATTGCTAAATTAGAAATTCCAACTCCACCTCCAGCCAGTAGTAATGTCGACATTACTGAAACATGGTATTAAAAAAAGTAACGTGATAGTTACTTTTTTTTTAGTACTCATAAACTTCGTAAGGATTGTCTATCGTGCCACTTCCTGTTTTATAAGATAAAGTGTTTGTTATAGAAACAACGGGACGAAGGTATTTTTTGTTGCTAGCAATATCAACAGAGATAGTTCCGATGGTATTAGAACTGTACACACCATATGTGTTTTCATTTGTCCCATTTAATAACCACCAACGATTCGTTGTTTTAGATAAATAGTTGTAGTTAGAACAGTTTCTATCAACAATAGTTGAACATAAATTATCTATTGAAGCATTCATATAATCATAAGTTGGAAGTAAAGATATGAAGGTTTCATAAGTCTTATTACATTCTGTTGCGCCCGTTTTATCTTTATCTGTTTTACTTCTTGTATAAACACAGGCATTAATAGGAACTAAATATTTTTCATGAGCTTTAAAATTTGTTTTATAGTAAGCTTCTAAAGAATTTAAAATACGACTACTTTCAAAGCTATTATAACCTCTTTGACTATTTGTTGTTTCATTATAACGATCATCAAAAACATAGCTTACTTTATTATCGATTGTGTCATCTGTTATAAGATAAATCTGCTTCTCATCCCATTTTATAATTCGCCATGTAACGTTCATAAACTTAAAATAATTATTAACAAATTCACCTCGATAAGTGTAAGCGTCATTCGCACTATATAAACCATCGTCTTTTTCAACCACATTTTCTTTTTCAAGAATTTTTTCTGTTAGTGTTTTTGTTTCGTAATTATCACAGGAAAGTTTAGGAACATAGTAATACTTATTATTATTTTTGTATACTTCTACATAACCTGTGCAACTTTTATCTTTACTAATTTTTGCCATTTCTTTAATATATTTTCCCCCGAAGAGGGTACTATATTCTATGGTTATTTTATTCATCTCATCTGTTGGCATTAAATCTCTATTTTCAGAAAGGTATTCTGTTGTCGCATTTACCATTAGTTTTTCTGTTCCTGCATAGTCATACCTTCTAAAAAGATTCATTAAAAAAATAATGAGTAAAATAACAATAATAACTCCAAAAAAGCCTATAATGCCAATTAAAATGCCTTTTTTCTTTTCTTTTAATATTTGCCCTAACTTATCCATATTCTTCACCTTACTTAAAATTATATTAAAGTTTCAAAAAAAAAGCAACGAGTAGTTGCCTTTTAAAATGATTAACGATTATAGAATTCAACGATTAATGATTCATTAATTTCAGGATTTAATTCACTTCTATCAGGACGTCTTACATAAGTTCCAGAAAGTTTATTTTTATCAAATTCTACAAAAGCCTTTGTATTTGTAACAGCTTCTAAACTTGCTAAAATAGCTGGGTGACTAACAGATTCTGCTTTAACAGCAATAACGTCACCAACTTTACAAGTATAAGAAGGGATATTAACTTTAACACCATTAACAGTAATATGTCCATGGTTAACAAGTTGACGAGCACCACGACGAGTCGTAGCCATTCCCATACGGTATACTAAATTGTCTAAGCGACTTTCTAGTAAGAATAATAAATTCTCACCAGCAATACCTTTCATTTTAGAAGCACGTTCAAAAATCTTATGAAATTGTTTTTCATTTACACCATACATAAAACGTACTTTTTGTTTTTCTTGTAACTGAACACCATATTCACTTAATTTTTTACGTCTGTCATTTCCATGTGCACCAGGTGCATAAGGACGACGTGCAAGTTCACGACCATTTTCTAAAGTAGAAAAATTTAAACGACGTGATTTCTTGTATTGAGGACCAGTATATCTTGCCATAATTATCTCCTTTCTATAGATTTCTTAAAAGAATTAAGATTTTTTTTATAGGGAGTAGCTACAAACACGTTCTAATGGCAGATTATACTAGTGAATATTCTTTAGCTACACATTATAAAAAATAAATCTTCCTGCCTTCTAAGCGCTTTTTATTATACTAAATGTAATAGTAAAGTGTCAAGATTTTTCCTTAAATACGATAAAAGATATATCAGCGATAATGACTGTGTATCATTAATTAAATAAAATAAATCTGCAATCTTGTTTAAACACTGACATTAAATCTATTTACTATGTTGAAATCTTTGAATAAAAAATTACATAAATTTAAGTAATACAAATATCTACGTAAAAGGGTAGACATATATATTTTTATGTAATTATTTGCTATAATCAAATTGTGATGTAAATGAAAAAGAAATATAAAATATTAGTAATTATTTTAATAATAATTGGTATAACAGCCAATAATTTTATATGGTATAAATTATATTCAAGAGAAAAAGAAAGACTAAAACAGGCTATAATTCCTTCGTTAATGGATGATTATTATACTAATCAATTAATACTTTCGAAAAATGGACACGACTACGATAATTCTGATGATTATAACGTTTCTGATTATGAAGCTGTTTTAGATGAATATTATGATAAATTGCAATATAGTTTTGTGGTTAATAATTTCCCATTAGTAAAGCAAAATCCAGATTATCCTAATGGCTGTGAAATAGCAAGTGCAACAATGTTATTAAACTATTTTAATATTGATATTGGTATGAAAGAATATGTCGATTTTTATTTACCCAAAGAAGAAGTTTATGAAAAAGATGGTCTTCGTTATGGACCTGATCCTAGTAGATATTATGCAGGAAATCCGAGTGATTCTTCCAGAGGATGGGGAACATTTTTACCGGTAATAAAAAATTCTTTATATACCATCTTTAAAAGTAAACTTCCAGAAGATACAGTTGGTCACGTTTATACTTCCGATGATAAATTACCTTTAGAAGAATATGTTCAAAATGGTAGTCCTGTTTTAGTATGGACAACAATTAATTATAGTGAAGCTAAAGATATTTATGAATGGTTTAGTTATGATAAATCAAGAACATATACTTATCCCAAAAATGCTCATGTTGTTGTAGTAATTGGTATGGATAAAAACTATTATTATATTAATGATCCTTTAAAAGATGAAAAGGCAATTAAAGTATCAAGAAAAGAATTTGATAAAAGTTATGACTCAATGGGAAGACAAGCTTTGTATATTGAAATAAGTAATATATACGAACCTAAAAATATTTCAGACGAGTATAGTGTTTTTAAATAAAATTTATATGTTTATTTATTATATTTTATCTGAGAATTTGAGAGTTTTCTTCTTGTGAAAAATGAATATATTCATTGTAATTAGGGAGTAACTTTGATATACTTTAGATAGGAAATGGATGTGGAAGAAATGGCTAAATTTTGTAGCAATTGTGGGGTAGAGGTTAAAGAGGATACTAATTTTTGTCCAAACTGTGGAGCCCCTTTAAACCAAAGCACTGAAAGCACTACTCATACTTTTAAGAAACCTGTAATTCAAAAAAGAGATATTGCTTTATGTGTTATTTTATCTTTTCTCACTTGTGGGCTTTATGGCCTTTATTGGTTTGTAATAATGACAGATGAAACGAATAGTTTATCAGACGAGCAATCTACTAGCGGTGCCGCTGCTTTAATTTTTACCCTTTTAACATGTGGCTTATATAGCATTTACTGGAATTACAAAATGGGTCAAAAGTTATATGTTGCTGGAAAAATGTATGGCTTAGATATTGCTGATAATTCTGTTTTATATCTTATTTTAAGTATTTTTGGCCTTGGTATTGTGAGTGAATGCCTTATCCAAAATGATTTAAATAGATTTTCTAATCAATGAAACAAATAGTTTTAGGACTTATTCAATTTTTTCATCTTTTTTTAAAATGCCCGTTTTATTTACTAACGGGTCTTTATTGCCCTGGATGTGGTATAACGAGAATGTTTCTTTCTATATTCCAATTTCGTTTTTATCAAGCTTTCCGTTACAATCCCTTTGTCTTTTTATGCTTAGTAGGTTATCTTGTTTATAAATTAATTCCCTACAAAATACCTGTAAAATATAAGCCTTTTTTTATAAATAGTCTTTTAATTTTTACTATTTTATTTGGCATTTTAAGGAATATTCCCTTGTTTTCTTTTTTGAAACCAACTCTTGTTTCTTTTTCATGGCAAAAAATATATAATGAATAGTAAGTGGTGAAAATAGTGATTCCAAATGAAATAATTGATGTCTTAGATAAAATATTAGAAAATGGTTTTGAAGCTTATTTAGTTGGTGGTTTTGTGAGAGATTTTTTACTTCATCGTAACACCAATGACTTTGATATCGCGACCAATGCCTTACCCTCTGACTTAGTAAAGATTTTTGGACCTTCTTATAAAACGATTCAATATGGTTGTTATAATATGCGTTTGAAAAGCTATAACCTTGATATAACAACATATAGAAAAGAAGAAGCTTACGAAGGAAGAAATCCTTCTAAAATTGTTTATACCAATAATCTTATTTTGGATGCAGTACGAAGAGATTTCACAATGAATGCCCTTTATATGAATCGAAATGGGGAGATTATTGATTTGTATGATGGTCAAAAAGATATAAAAAGAAAAGTTATTAAAGCGATTGGTAACCCTACAACAAGAGTAAGAGAAGATCCTTTAAGAATTTTAAGAGCCGTTCGTTTTTCTAGTACGTATCATTTTAGTTTAGATAAAAATTTAGCTAACGCTATTAAAAAAGATAAGAAAATGTTGAATGAACTTTCTTTATCACGCATAAAAAAAGAGTTAGATGGCATTTTACTCGCGGATGGGTTTACTCTTTTAAGACAACTTAATTTATTAAAAGAACTTCATATTGAAACGAAACATATTGTTTATGTAAACGATTTAAGCGGGTTATGGGCTCAGATAAAAACAAGCGTTTCTTATCCTCAAGAAAAAAGTTTAAAAATGCGTCAAAAAAACATTGAGGAACTTTTAAAGTGTGATACAATTAGTATGCAAAATTTGTATAAATTTGGTTATTATGATTGCTTAGTCGCAGCCAAAATAATGAAATATCCTTTAAAAAAATTAGCGTCTTTAGAAAAGAAACTACCTATCCATAGCCGCAGAGATATTGCCTTAACGGGCGAAGAAATAAAAGCAGTTTCTTCTTTGAAAGGCCAAGAGGTTGGTATTTTGATAAATACTATCGAACAAGAAATTTTAAAAGGAAAATTACCAAACGAAAAACAAGCACTTTTAAATTTTATTTTGAATTGGCAAAAGAACGGAGGGGTATAAGATGCCTAATATTGAGTTTTTGACAGAAAAGAGGTTTACTTTATCCTCTCATTTAATCGAGATTGCTGTAAGTAATAAACTTTCTTTAGCCGAATTTCTTTTACTAATGTATTTTGAAGATTCGGATGATAAAACCTTAAATGTAGCTAAAATTTGTCAAGCGTTATCATTAAAAGAAGAACAGCTCTTGGAAGCTTTTAATCATTTACTCACTTTAAATTTTGTGAAATTAGATACGGGCAAAGATGAAAAAAACAAACGATGTGAAACCATTAGCTTAAATCCTTTATATGAATCTTTATATCAAAAGGAAGAAAAGAAAAAGAAAGAAAAAAATAAAGAAACAATTTTTGATACGTTTCAAAGAGAATTAGGCCGAAAAATATCTCCTATGGAATATGAAATTATTAACGCTTGGTTAGAAAAAGGTTTTCAAGAAGAACTTGTTTTGGGAGCTTTAAAAGAAGCTGTTTATAATGGAGTAAGTAGTTTAAGATATATCGATAAAATTTTATATGAATGGCAAAAGAAAGGGTATCATACTTTAAAGGATGTTACCGATGGTCTTACTAAAAAAGAACCTAAAAAAAGTCCCTTAGAGCTTTTTGATTACAATTGGTTAGAAGATGAAGGATATTAATTTACTTTTAAACTACTTAGACGAACTTTATCCTGATGCTCGTTGTGAACTTAATTATACAAAACCCTATGAGCTTTTAATCGCTACTGTTTTATCCGCTCAGTGTACGGATAAAAGAGTGAATGAAGTGACGCGTATTTTATGGCAGAAATATGACTTGAAAATGTTATCTCAAGCTGATTTAAAAGATATTGAAAAAATCGTTCATCCGCTTGGTTCTTATACGAAAAAGTCTTATTACATTAAAGAAATCGCCTGTCGTCTTTTAAAAGATTATGATGGCAATGTTCCTAATAACCGTCTTTATTTAGAAAGTCTTCCCGGAGTAGGACGTAAGACATGTAATGTGGTTTTATCCAATATTTTTGATGAACCTACTATCGCGGTGGATACTCACGTCGAAAGAGTTTCGAAACGTTTGAAATTAGCTTTTTCTAAAGACAATGTTTTAACGATTGAAAAGAAACTCATGAAAAAATTTCCTAAAGAGAAGTGGAGTCGTTTGCATCACCAACTTGTTTTGTTTGGGAGATACCAGTGCAAAGCCCTTTCTCCTTTATGTGAGTCATGTAAGTTAAAAGAAGTGTGTCATTACTATACACATCGTAAATAATTATCGTAAGAGATATGGGTTATAAAAGTTTGAATGGTCATACTATAGTAATGTATGACCTCTTTTTTGGTTAGTTTTTCATCTTTTGAATAATAATCCACAAAAGTACTACCAATCGCGTATGCCAAAAAGGTACATATAAAGTTTTTATATTTTTTAGCTAAAAGAATATGTTTTTCCTTATGATAGTAAAAGGTATTGCGATTTATCCCAATGTAGCTCATTATAGCTTGAATAGTTATTGTTTTTAAACTTTTTTCTAGCATAAGCTCTTTTAAAGAAGCCATTAATTTCAATTTCGTGTCTAAATCATTCTTATACTTGCCTCGCATAGACATCACCTAATACTATTATTAGTCCTTTTTGAAATTCAGGCAAATGATTAAATTTGGACTCCGCCTCGTTTTATTATTAAATACTAAAGAAGAGGCGAGTGAAACGTATGAACTTACGGATAACATTAGATCGAAAGCTAAAGATAGTTATGAAGGTGTGACATTAATTGGAAATAGTATTAATGCTCATGATTTAGAAAGTTCATTTACTTCTGACAATTTAATTATTACTCTTATTACCATATTTTATTATTTACCTTTAAATCTTTAGGTATGACTATTCTCTTAATTCTAGCTATTGAAGGAAGTATTTTAATAAACTTTGGTATTATTGCCTTAACTAAACAACCAATGTTTTTCATGGGTTACGTTGTTGTTTCCGCTATCCAAATGGGTGCGACGATTGATTATGCGATTGTGATTGCTAGTCGTTATCGAGACTTAAGAAAGAAAATGTATAAAAAAGAAGCTATTATTGGTACGCTTAATGACCGTTTACCTGCTGTGTTTACAAGTGATTTAATTCTTGTAATATCCGGATTTTTAATCGGATTTATCTCTAAATCCGCTGTTATTTCTCAAATTGGCTTATATTTAGGGCTAGGAACACTTATTTCTCTAATTACAACTATTTTTGTTCTACCAGCTATTCTTTATGTTTTTGATAGCTTCATTGCCAAAACAACATTTAAAAAGAAAAATTAAATAGTTAAACAAGGCTTTTCTGAGTCTTGTTTTTTCATGGTTAAGTTTACTTTGCATTATTCAAAGATTATAATATGAATTAAGAATTCAAAAGAATAGAGGTAAAAAATGCAAGTATTATCAATTAAAGAACCTTTTGCAACTCTTGTAAAAGATGGTGTCAAAATATATGAAACAAGAAGTTGGAAAACAAATTATCGGGGCGAACTTTATATACATGCAAGCTTAGGAGCATGTACTTCTTCCAATAAAAACAAGGCTATGTCCTACTTAAAAAGCACTATAAATCCAGGTTATATTTTGTGTAAATGCAATTTAGTGGACTGTATTTTAATGGACGATGATTTTATAAATTATATTGAGAAGGAAACACATGAAAAAGATTATGGTGAGTATTCAAAGGGAAGATATGCTTGGAAGTTAGAATTATTAGAGGTTTTAAAAGAGACTATTTCAGCAAAAGGAAAACTTGGTATTTGGAATTTTGAAAATAAAAAATAGACCTTTTCATAAAGTCTATTTTAGGTTACAACATAGTTTCTTTTAATTTTAAAATTTCTTCTTTTGATAATTTTGAAAAACGAATTATTTTTTCAATAGGCTCATTAGAAGCAAGCATCTCTTTGGCTATCTCGATGCGTTCTTCTTTTTTTCCTTCTTTTTTTCCTTCAGACTTACCAATATCAATTCCTGCATCTATAGCCTCTTTAAGTTCGGTAGCTCGACACTTTTCTTCATCTTCTTCTTTCGTCATATAACTAAAGAATTCTGGGTCTTCATTTACTCTTTTTACTTCATTCATAAATTTGATCACCTTTCTATCTCTTGGTAACTTTGCCAAGTCTTCTTCATTTAAATCAAGCATAATTAAATACTTGAATTTCTCAATGTTTACTTCGTC
>CAKOQM010000018.1 GCA_934101275.1 uncultured Bacilli bacterium | reverse complement strand
GAATATGATAATATACTAGCCAGTATTAAGCACAAATATCTCTCTTTGTAACTGACTATATATATCATACAAGGAAATTATGATAGTATATACTTCAGTTAGGGAGATTTTAACTTATGAAAATAGTGACTAATAATTCTGCTTTTGTTCAAAAAAATGATCTTGCTTACTTAGATCAAAGTGATTTAGCCATACCGGCCTCTATTTATAGGAAAATTTTGAATCTTATTATTGATGATCATAACAGATATGATTTTGCTACATTTACTGCGTCTAAAGAAATTGAATTCTTTAAAAGTATTGATTGGATGGTTGATTATAATGAAATTAAAGATTTATCTGAACAAGAAATTATGATATTAATTCAAAATGCTTTAGAAAAGAAAAATAGAATTATACAAAAGTTTAATTCTATGGAAACAAAAAATAGGGATATGGTATTGCAATGTGAACTGCTTGATTTTAAAATATATTCATTAAGAGATGCTTTATGGTTTAAACAAGGTTATATTAAAATAAAGTTACCTGAAGGTGTTGAATTTCTTCCTAAGGTTGAGCCAGAAAAAAATATTAAAAAACGAATAAGAACTCTATTTGATAAGGAAAATTAGATTTTCTTTTTTTGTATGTTCCTTGTTAGGGGGCAAGTCCAAATGTTCTTTACTAAATTGTCAAAATAAAACTACTTTCAATTTAATTTTTGGTTTTGAAAGTAGCTTTTATATTATCTCGAAAAAGTTCGCGTTTATTAATCAATTTGGTGCAAGAAAGGAGACTTGAACTCCCACGAATATAATTCACTACCCCCTCAAAGTAGCGCGTCTACCATTCCGCCATTCTTGCATGGTGTCCCCAGTAGGAATCGAACCTACAACTAAATCTTAGGAGGATCTTGTAATATCCATTTTACTATGAGGACATACTTGTATTTTACAATAAAGATAATTAAAAATAAAGAAAAAATTGAAAAGTGAATTTTTAAATGTTAAGATTAAATTGTATTTTATTTAGAGCAAAGAAAGGAAATGACAAAATGAAAAAAAGAGTGATTTGGATTAGAAGGTTTGAAAAAATTGCACTATAGATTATTAGTTAAAGATTGGAACTGTGCTTGCTATGAAATTGATTGATATTAAACTAGGACAAGAAAGAGACAAAATATTAGATGAATTTGTTATATCTCTCTTAAACTAAAATATTTGAAAAAAATAAATTAAAATAAGAAGGGAGTCTACTAATAAAAGTGAAATTTATTAAAGATTTTGAAGATGAAGTATGAAAAAGAAATTTAAATTATTAGCATGTGTTTTACTATGCACTTTTACTATATTAACCGTTTTAAATGTTAAGGCTGATTCTGGTTGGGATTCTTCTTATGATAGTGGAGGCTCATCGTGGAGTAGTAGCAGCAGTTCTTGGGGGAGTAGTAATTCTGGAAGTAGTAGTTCCTCATCACATGGTTATTCCTCTAATGGGAGTGAATCTGACGATATAATTGTTATTATGATGATAGTATTCATTTTATTTCCTATTATAGGTGCTATCCTTGGAAATAAATATGAAAAATGGTTAGATAAAGTGACAAGCAAGCACTATCACTATGATGATATATCTTTGGAAGAACTACAAAAATATTTACCTAATAAAACTTTAGAACAAGTAAAAAAAGAAGCTCTTGCATGCTTTATTAACATTCAGGAAGCTTGGATGAATTTTGATTATTCCTCTTTAAGAGAATATTGCACAGATGAACTTTATAATACTTATGTTTCTCAATTAGAAACTTTAAAACTTAAAAATGGTCAGAATATTATGAATGATTACCAAAAACAGGATATGAAAGTTACAAGTATTACTTCGGAAAATAATGTGATTTCTCTTACTGTTTATGCTGAAATTCGTTTCCATGATTATGTTATTAATGCAAAGACAAATGAAGTGATAAGAGGATCTAAAGATCGATTTATAACGAATCGCTATTTAATGACTTTTGTAATCAAAAAAAGTGATATTCCGGATCTTAAAAATTGTCCAAGTTGTGGAGCACCATTTAATCATAATGTCAGTGGTGTTTGTGAATATTGTCATTCTACAATCGTGAAAAATGCGGATACTTTGGTTTTAAGTAAAAAAACAAATATTAATTAATAATCAGGAGGAAAAATTATGTCAATTGATGAACTTCGGGAAAAAGATAAAAACTTTGATGAGAGTATGTTTTTAACGAAAGTGGCCAATATTTTTGTAAAACTTTTGACGTGTATTATGAGACAAGATGAAAAAGATGTGGTTCACTTTTTAACGCCTTCTTTGAGAAAAGATGTGGAAGAAAAAATATTAGAATATAAAAGGCAAAATAGAAGGCAAATGTATGATGAATTAAACGTTAAAGATAGCAAGATTATTAGTGTTGAAGAGAAAGAAGATATATATGAAATAAAAGTTCTCTTACAATCACGATATATGGACTATATAATAAATTTAGAGAGTGGTCTTAAAGTTTCTGGAGATGATACAAGAAGAATCCTTGCTAATTATTTGCTAACATTTACGAAAAAGAAAAATGCTTTAGAAAAAAAGGTGATTCGTCGTTGCCCTTCTTGTGGATCACCTATGAGTGTTAATACAAGTGGCACATGTCTGTATTGCCATTCAGTATATAATGAGGATGATTATGACTGGATACTAACAAAAATAGAAAGATATTAAAATAAAAGGGTAATCTTTTTGTTTACATCTTTAATAAGACGATCTTCCTTTAAATTTTTCAGTTCTCGCATCATCGCACTGCGATCAATGGCAAGATAATCAGCAAGATCGGTATAAGAATAATTCAAGTTAAAAGACTTTGAATTATTTTTTTTGGCTTCTAATTCGAAATAAGCAAGAAGTTTATTACGGATGCTACGAGCTGTTAAAAGTTCAATTCTTTCGTTTCTTTTAATAATTTTTTGACTCATGACAGTAAAGAGATTATCTAAAAGAGAAAGGGCATATTGGCTTGTTTCACACTTTTTTATGATTTCGCCGTAAGACAAGAAAATAATTTCAGAGTCTTTTACCGCTTCAACAGAAAGCTCGCTGGCATGATTAGAAATAAACATATCAGAAAAAATATCGCCGGTACTTATTTCTTCAACAATGGTTCTATCTCCTGTATAATCATAACGAATCATATTTGCTTCTCCTGAAATCATGACACCTATTAAAAAACGATTCTTCATCGCGTAGGTAATAGTTTGGCCTTTTTTATAAAAAAGTTCTTTGGCACCGACAATTGACATAACTTTACGTTTTTCATTTTCGGAAAAATTTTTGAAAATATCATATTTCATAGGCTTTTTCCACTTCTTTCATACACAAAAGTATTATAATGTTAAATTGTTGCAATTGCAACAGACAATGTTTTGGATGCGATTTATGATGTGTATGCATGGTAAAGGAGTGGAAAAAATGAAAGTTATTAAAAGAGATGGAAAAAGTGTTGACTTTGATCCTGAAAAAATAAGAATAGCTATCAAAAAAGCCAATGCCCAAGTTGGTGAAGCAGAGGGGGCAAATGATACCCAAATCGAAAATATTATTAAATACATTCAAAAATTGAATAAAAAAAGAATTCTTGTCGAGGATATTCAAGACATTATAGAAGAAAAACTTATGAGTCTTCGAAAATTTGCTTTAGCTAAAGAATATATTACATATCGTTATACAAGAGCTTTAGTAAGAAAATCTAATACGACAGATGAATCTATTCTAAGCCTTATTAAAAATTCGAATAAAGAGTTAGCTGAAGAAAACTCAAATAAAAGTACTTCTTTAGCCAGTACACAAAGAGACTATATTGCTGGTGAAGTATCAAGAGATTTAACAAGAAGAATCTTACTTCCAGAAAAAATTAGTAAAGCTCATGAAGAGGGTATTTTACATTTTCATGATGCAGATTATTTTGTACAGCCTATTTTTAACTGCTGTCTTATCAATATCGAGGATATGCTTGATAATGGTACCGTTATGAATGGTAAAATGATTGAATCACCAAAAAGTTTTCAAGTCGCCTGTACGGTTATGACGCAAATTATTGCAGCTGTGGCTTCTAATCAATATGGAGGACAATCTGTTGATATTTCTCATTTAGGTAAATATGTTCGTAAAACAAAAGAAAAATTTTATGATCAAATTGAACCGGATATTAAGAAAAAATTGACGAAAAAAGAAATCGATGAAATGGTTATGGATCGGCTCAAAACAGAGATAAAAGCGGGTGTTCAAACGATTCAATATCAAATTAATACCCTTATGACAACGAATGGACAATCTCCTTTTGTTACCCTTTTTATGTATTTAAAAGATGGAGATGAATACATTGAAGAAAATGCTTTAATCTTTGAAGAGGTACTTCGCCAAAGAATTCAAGGTATAAAAAATGAAAAAGGAGTATATGTTACACCAGCTTTTCCAAAACTTGTTTATGTTTTAGATGAAAATAATTGTTTAAAAGGTGGCAAATATGATTATATAACACATTTAGCTGTAAAATGTTCTGCTAAAAGAATGTATCCAGATTACATTAGTGCTAAAGAGATGCGTAAAAATTATGAAGATAATGTCTTTAGTCCAATGGGATGCCGTAGTTTCTTATCTCCTTTTAAAGATGAA
Source organism: uncultured Bacilli bacterium (assembly GCA_934101275.1). GTDB lineage: Bacteria > Bacillota_I > Bacilli_A > RF39 > UBA660 > Ventrenecus. The sequence goes on along the minus strand of CAKOQM010000018.1, from coordinate 20,102 downwards.
AATGGTAACTATAAATTTGAAGGACGCTTTAACCAAGGCGTTGTGTCTATAAATTTACCTCAAGTAGCCATTGTGGCAGAAAAAAATGAAGAAAAATTCTGGAGTCTTTTAGATGAACGACTTGAACTTTGTCGTGAAGCTTTAATGTGTCGTCATGAAGCTCTACTTGGTACAACAAGTGATATTTCGCCAATTCACTGGCAATATGGAGCCATCGCCCGTTTAAAAAAAGGTGAAAAAATTGATAAATTTTTAAATAGTTGTTATTCAACACTCTCTTTAGGTTATATTGGTGTTTATGAAACAACTATGCTGATGCGTGGAGTTCCTCAAACAGAAAAAGAAGGAGAAGAATTTGCTTTAAAATTAATGCATCACTTAAGAAATAAAGTAGATGAATGGAAAAAAGAAACGGGTCTTGGTTTTGCTTTATATGGCACACCAGCAGAAAGTTTATGTTATCGTTTTGCTAGAATTGATAAAGAACGTTTTGGAACGATTAAAGATGTTACCGATAAAGGCTATTATACTAATAGTTATCATGTTGATGTAAGACAACATATTGACGCGTTCTCTAAATTTAAATTTGAAAGTCAATTCCAACCTATTAGTTCAGGCGGTTGTATTTCTTATGTTGAAGTACCTAATATGGAACATAACTTAGAAGCTATGGAAGAAGTCGTTAAATTTATTTATGATAATATTCAATATGCTGAATTTAATACCAAATCTGATTATTGTCATGTCTGTGGTTACACTGGTGAAATTATGGTGAATGATGATTTAGATTGGGAATGTCCAAACTGTCATAATAAAGATAAAACAAAGATGAATGTAACAAGAAGAACATGCGGTTATCTTGGAGAAAATTTCTGGAATGTTGGTAAAACAAAAGAAATAAAAGCTCGTGTGACACATCTATAAGAGGCTTTTATGTACTATGCAGAAATAAAAAATTATGATATAGCAAATGGCTTTGGGGTACGGGTATCCTTATTTGTAAGTGGATGCCCTCATCATTGTAAAGGCTGCTTCAACGAAATCGCGTGGAATTATAAATATGGCAAGCCTTTTACTGAAAAAGAAATTGATGAGATTATATCTCTTTTAAAACCTTCTTATATTAGAGGATTATCTCTTTTAGGGGGAGAGCCAATGTATCCTGATAATCAAAAGGCTATACTTCCTTTACTAAAAAAAGTAAAAGAAGTATATAAAAATGAAAAAGACATTTGGTGTTATTCGGGATATTTATTTGATGATGAAATTATGAAAGATATGTATGAAAAATATCCTTTTACGAAGGAAATACTTTCTTATATCGATGTTTTAGTTGATGGACGTTTTGATGCCTCTAAAGCACATAAGGGGCTTGTTTTTAGAGGAAGTGCCAATCAAAGGATTATTGACGTTCCTAAAAGTTTAAAAGAGAAAAAAATCATGACAATTCCTGTTAATGATAGAACATTTCAAAAAATAGAAAGAGGAGTATAATGAAAATACGTGGTTTTGAAATAGCAAAAGGATGGGAAGATAAAGAGATTCATCTTCCTAAAAGAGGAACAAAATTTTCTGCAGGATATGATATAGAAGCTGCTGAAGATATTACAATTGAACCTTATAAAAATGGTATGAAACCTACTTTGATTCCCACAGGTTTAAAAGCTTATTGTCAAGATGATGAATATTATGTTTTAGTTAATCGTAGTGGTGGACCTAAAAAAGGGTTTGTCATGGCTAATTCTGTAGGAATTATTGACAAAGATTATTATGAAAATCCAACAAATGATGGGCATTTTTATTTCCAATACTGGAACTTTGGTACGGAATCTTTAAAGATTAAAAAAGGAGATATTATTGGTCAAGTTATCTTCCAAAAATACTTACTTGTTGATAATGATGTATCTGGAGGAAAACGTATGGGTGGCTTTGGGAGCACAACAGATAAAAAATAAAAATAGAATCTTGACGCGAAAGAAAGATGTCTATTATAATCATCATACATAGGTTATGGTGATTTTTTAATGAATTTAAACAAATTCAAAAGGGAACTTCTGAAAATCCTTATGAACTCATATAAAAGCAGTACCTATTAAAAGCACTGCTTTTAAAATTAGCAAAAAATTAGCAGAGTGATATTGACAGTGCTAAAAAAAGTGCTATAATGTTAATAGCATTTGAAAAGAAATGCTTCAAAGGAAGTGATAAGATGAGTGATAGACAAAGCCGTCTTTTAAAAGAGATTGTTGAATCTTATATAAAAACGGCGAAACCGGTGGGGAGTAAATCTTTATGTAAAAAGCTTAAATGTTCATCGGCTACCATTCGTAATGAAATGGCTCATTTAGAAGAAATGGGATTGCTTGAAAAAAATCATATTTCTTCGGGTCGGATACCTTCTGAAGATGGTTATAAATATTATGTTGAAAATTTAATGAAGCCCAAAGAACTTACTGATACGGACGCTCATAAATTACAAGTGATTTTTAAAAATCATGAACTTGCTTTATCGGACACCATCGAAGCTTGTGTCGAAATTATCAGTGAAATGACAAGCTACACCAGTGTTGTTCTTGGAAAAAATAGTGATGAGAACGCTTTGCAACAAGTTAATATCATTCCTTTACAAAAAGGGAAAATTGTGGCTCTTGTTTGCACAGATAAGGGAATTGTTCAAAATAAACAATTTCAGCTAGCGAGCACGATTGATATTAACGAAGTGGTTAAGACTTGCGAAATTATTAATAAGATGCTTATTGGAACACCTATCAAAGAAGTGTCTACGCGACTCGAATATGAAATAAAGCCTATTATTGCCGAGAAAATACGACAATATGAAACCATATTTTCTATCTTCTCTCAAACATTTCATGATATTGCTTCTAAAAAGGATGAAACAGTTCGTGTTCGTGGCAAAAACTATTTACTTCAAGAGCCAGAATATAATGATGTTGGAAAAATAAGAACGATTTTGGATAAATTTGAAGATAAAGATTTTATTGAAAAAATAGATGCTACGAAAGATAAAGCAGGTGTTAACATTTACATTGGCAAAGATAGTGAATTTGATCCCAATGTCACGGTTATTAAAACAACCTATAAAAAAGATGGAGAAGAAGGAACGATTGCTATTATAGGCCCTAAAAGAATGGAATATGACCGAGTTGTTGGCTTGCTTTCTTTTATAAATAAAGAGCTGAATGAGGAGGATGGAAGATGAATAAAGACGAAGAAAAGACAAAAGATAAGAAAAAAGAAGAAACGTCAAAGAAAAAGAAACATGAAGAGTGTAAACATCATGAACAATTAGAAAAACTGAAAGAAGAATTTTCTTTAAAAGATGAAAAGATTTTAAGACTATCTGCAGAAATGCAAAATATGCGTAGACGTTTCGATGAAGAAAAATCTCGTCTCCGAAAATATGATGGTGAAGAAATTATAGAAAAAATGCTTCCTATTTTAGATAATTTTGAACATGCTATTAAAATGGATGATAATGATTTAACAGATGAGGTAAGTAGATTCTTGAGTGGATTTAAAATGATCTATGCTAATATGGTGGAGGAATTAAAAAAAATAGGAGTATCTGAGATTAATGCTTTGCACGATCCTTTTGATGAAAATACTATGAATGCAGTTTTAGTTTCTTGTGATGAAGAATATGATGACAATGTTGTTCTAGATGTTTTACAAAAAGGATATAAATATAAGGATAAAGTGTTAAGACCAGCGATGGTTAAAGTGAATCAAAAGGGGGAATAAAAATGAATGAATTTTTCGAAAATGATATTACTTTAGTTAATCAATTATTAGAGGCTCAAGTTTTAGAATATCAATGTGGTAGATATCAAATGTGGTGCCAGAAAGGTTATTTTAAAGAAAATTACATACATTTTATGCAAGAATTCCAAGAAAAAAAAGAAATGATTCAAGCTGTATTTCAAAAGAAATATGGCAAAGTTATTTCTTATGAAGAATTACAACATGCTTTTAAAGAATATCAAAAAAGTATGGAAGATAATTTACAAAGAAAGACTCATATGGGTTTAAATTAGAAAGGTCGGATGAAATATGAGTAAAATTATAGGTATTGATTTAGGTACAACAAATAGTTGTGTATCTGTCTTAGAGGGTGGAAGTCCTGTTGTTATTCCAAATGATGAAGGAGGAAGAACAACACCATCTGTTGTTGCTTTTAAAGGAGAGGAAGTTTTAGTTGGAGATCGTGCGAAACGTCAAGCTGTAACGAACCCTAAAAATACAATTGCTTCTATTAAAAGATTAATGGGAAGCAGTGAAAAAGTAAGTGCGAGTGGTAAAGAATGGACACCTCAAGAAATTTCTGCTAAAATTTTAGGAAAATTAAAAAAAGATGCCGAAAGTTATTTAGGCGAAACGGTTAAAGAGGCTGTTATTACCGTTCCTGCTTACTTCAATGATGCCCAAAGACAAGCTACAAAAGATGCTGGTAAAATTGCTGGCTTAGATGTTAAACGTATTATTAATGAACCTACAGCTGCTGCTTTAGCGTATGGCTTAGATAAACAAGAAAAAACACAAACCATTTTAGTTTATGACTTAGGTGGTGGAACATTCGATGTTTCTATCCTTGAAATTGGTGATGGTGTTTTTGAAGTTAAAGCAACGGCTGGTAATAACCATTTAGGTGGTGATGATTTTGATAAACGTGTTATGGACTATTTAGTTGACACATTAAAGAAAGAACAAGGCGTTGATTTAACAAATGACGCTATGGCTATGCAACGTATTAAAGATGCTGCTGAAAAAGCTAAAAAAGATTTATCTGGTATGAGTGTTACACAAATTAATTTGCCATTTATTTCTCAAAATGCCGATGGTCCAATTCATATGGATATGGAATTATCAAAAGCTAAATTTGAAGATTTAAACCGTGATTTATTTGATAGTACTCTAGATCCTGTTCACAAAGCTTTATCTGATGCCAAATTATCAAGCAGCGATATTGATGAAGTTATCCTAGTTGGTGGTTCTACACGTATTCCTTATATTCAAGAACTTGTTAAAAAAGAACTTGGACGTGAACCACATAAAGGAGTCAACCCAGACGAAGTTGTCGCTATGGGAGCCGCTATTCAAGGTGGTGTGTTAACGGGTGAAATGGACGATTTAGTTTTACTTGATGTTACTCCATTATCACTTGGTCTTGAAACACTTGGCGGTGTTATGACGGTCTTAATTCCAAGAAACACAACCATTCCAACAAGTAAGAGTCAAGTATTTAGTACAGCTGCTGATAATCAACCAGCTGTTGATATTCATGTTCTACAAGGTGAAAGAAAAATGGCAAGTGACAATAAAACTCTAGGTAATTTCCAATTAGGTAATATTCCCCCAGCTCCAAGAGGAGTTCCTCAAATCGAAGTTAAATTTGATATTGATGCCAATGGTATCGTTCATGTAACCGCTAAAGATTTAGGAACAAATAAAGAACAATCTATTACCATCACTTCTAGCACAAACTTAAGCGATGACGAAATTGATAAAATGATGAAAGATGCTGAAGCAAATAAAGAAGCCGATGAAAAACGTAAACAAGAAGTGGATGCTAAAAATGATGCGGATTCTTTAATCTTCCAAACTGAAAAAGCTATCAAAGATTTAGGTGATAAAGTAGATAGCAAAGATAAAGAAGAAGCTGAAAGCAAGATTAAAGAATTAAAAGAAGCTATGGAAAAAAATAATGTTGAAGACATTAAGAAGAAAACAGAAAACTTAAATGAAGTAGCTATGAAACTTGCTACAAAAGCATACGAAGAAGCTGCTAAAAATAATCAAGCAACTCAAACAGAAACACCTAATAATACCGAAAATAAAAAAGCCGATGACGGTGTTGAAGAAGCTTCTTACGAAGAAAAATAAGGTTTTAGAAAGTTCTAGAGGTTTTTAGGACTTTCTTTTCCAATTTTAGAAAGGATTTTTATGGAAGAGTTAAGAAAAAGAAGTGAAATACCAAAAGAAGATTGCTGGGACATTACCAAAATAATAAAAGATGATGAGGAATATCAAAGTCTTATAAGTCTAGTAAAAGAAGAAAATAAAAAAGTCGTGGCTTTAAAAGGACACATTTTGGATTCAGAAAAGACTTTAGAGGATTATTTAAGGGCGAACGAAAAAGAAGAAAGAGCTTATGTAAAATTGCTTTTATATACACGGTTTTGGTATGATGAAGACACGCGTAACAATGAAGCTAAAAAAAGAATGTTAGAAGTAGAAAACTTAGGAAATCTTTTAAGTGAAAGTGAATCTTTTGTGACTTCTGAATTTATGGAAAAAGATTTAGATGATGCATTAAAACTTTTAAAAGATGAGACTTATGCCTTATATTTAAAAAGACTTTATAAAAACAAAAAACGAATTTTAAGCCAAAAAGAAGAAGAAATTATCACGGCTGCTTTAAATGCTTTTGGCACCCCTGATGAAGCCTTTACCTCTTTAGATGTTTCAGATGCTTGTTTTGATAGTATCAAAATAGATGGTAAAAAAGTTTTTCTTTCTCATTATAATTATGGCGAGTTACTTGAAAATGAAAAGGCCGATGTTAGAAAAAAAGCTTTTAAAACATATTATAAATATTATGATGAACATAAAAATACTTTTGCTTCTCTTTTAAAAGGAAATTATCAAGAACTTGAATTTTTAAGAAAAATCCGAAAATATGATTCTTCACTCGAAATGGCCTTAGATGCGATTGATGTTGATAAAAAAGTTTATGATAATTTGATTTATTATGTGCATGCTTATAATGATTTAAACGTAACGTATCAAAAACTAAAAGCAAAAAAACTTCATTTAAAAGAATATCATCTTTACGATACTTATGTTCCTATTGTAAAATCTCGTAATAAAAAATACACCAAAGAGGAAGCCATTGCTCTTACTAATGAGGCCTTAAAACCATTAGGTCAAGATTACTTAGAACATTTTAATTCTATGTTTTTACGTCACGATGTTGATTTTTATCCTAATGAAGGCAAGCATAACGGAGCCTATCAATGGGGAAGTTATGATACCGATTCTTATGTTCTTTTAAATTTCAATGGTACTTTTGATGCTGTGAGCACCTTGGCTCATGAACTAGGTCATGCGACTCATTCCATGTATTCTAAAGAAAACAATCCTTATCCTTATGCGAGTTATGAAATATTTTTGGCTGAGATTGCTTCGACAGTAAATGAAACTCTTCTTTCTTTTTACATGCTAGAGCACGCGAAAGATAAACAAGAAAAGATTTATTATTTGTGCGAATTTTTAGATAAGGTAAAAACTACCATTTATCGTCAAACGATGTTTGCTGAATTTGAACAAATCATGAGTGAAAAATGTCAAAATAAAGAATCATTAACCGAAGAAAATTTCAGTGAAACGTATTATGACTTAAATAAAAAATATTTTCAAGATGCGGTTATTGTTGATAAAGAGATTCGTTTTGAATGGATGCGAATTAGTCATTTTTATAGTCCTTTTTATGTTTATCAATATGCAACAGGCCTTATTAGTGCAATAAGTATTGTCAGTGATATTTATAAATATAAAGATGATTTTGTTCCCAAATATCTAAACTTCTTAAAAAGTGGCTCTTCCAAAAATGTTTTAGATATTTTAAAAGAGGTTGATGTTGATTTAACAACAGAAGAACCTTATAAAAAAGCCTTTCAATTTATTGAAAATAAATTAGAGGAATTAAAAATCTTATTAGAAAGTGGTGAATAAGAATGGAAAAAAAAGATTATTATGAAGTGTTAGGCGTTTCCAAAACGGCGACGGAAGCCGAAATTAAATCGGCTTTTCGTAAATTAGCCAAAAAATATCATCCTGATAACAAGCAAACCGGTGATGAAGCTAAATTTAAAGAGATAGGCGAAGCTTATTCTGTTTTATCAGATGAAAATAAGCGTCGTCAATATGATCAATTTGGCCATGCGGCCTTTGATGGTGCTGCTGGGGCTGGTTTTGATGCCAGTGATGTGGATTTAAACGATATTTTAAGACAAGTCTTCGGCGGAGGCTTTGGGGGTGGTGGGTTCTCTGATTTTTCGGACTTTTTTGGTGGCGGCGCAAGTACTCGTTCCAGTCAAAGAGCCCGTAAGGGAAGAGATACTTTAGTCCGCGTGGATTTAACTTTTGAAGAAGCTTGCTTCGGTGTTCAAAAAGATATTGAACTTACTTTAAATGACACGTGTGATGCGTGTCATGGCAAAGGCGGCTTTGATGAGCAAACCTGTTCTTATTGTCATGGTAATGGCTACGTTGTAACCGAACAAAGAAGTTTGTTTGGTATGGTTCAAAGTAGAAGTGCTTGTCCAAAATGTGAAGGAACCGGCAAAACATTTAAAACAACGTGTACGACTTGTCGAGGTACGGGACAAGTAAAACGCAAAAAAGAAATTGAAATTAAAATTCCTGAAGGTGTAGAAACTGGACATCAATTACGTATTACAGGTAAAGGGGAAGCCGGTCAAAATGGTGGGCCTAATGGAGATATTTATTTAGAAATTCATGTTGCAGAAAGTGACTTCTACGAAAGAGATGCTGAAAATTTAACAATTGAGCTTCCTATTACGATTACAGAAGCCATTTTAGGCTGTAAAAAAGAAGTGCCAACCATTTATGGTAATGTTATCATGGAAATAAAAGCCGGTTGCCAAAGTGGTACGAAATATAAGTTAAAAGGAAAAGGCTTAAAAGTACCAGGTTCTTTACGTAAAGGTGATGAATTTGTGATTGTTAGAGTTATTACCCCAACGAAAATAACACGTGAACAAAAGAAATTATTAGATGCTCTTGATGATACAGGACTTGATGATGAGGCCATCTTTAAAAATTTCAAAAGACATTTATAATATAATAAAAAGCTGTTGATTATCATTTGTCAGCAGTTTTTATTTATTCTCATCATAAAAAAATCTAGACGAGTCTGAATTTTTTCCATCTTGCAAACTTAACATGTCATCATCTGTTAAACCTGTTATTTCCGCAATATCTTGAATCACGTGGCATATGGTAAAATAAATTTTCAATTTTAACTGATTTTATGGTTATTTAATCTGTCATTCTACAATTCAATGTAAACTTCCTCTTGACACTCGGGGGGGGGGTATTTGTTATAATCATCATAGGTAAACTATGGTGATTTTTTTTGTATCCAAAAAATTACTATTACCCTCTACATTTATAACTAAATGGTATTGAAATGTTATAATGTTTTATGTATTAAGTAAAAAGAGTTTAAAACATACCAAAATGTTACACACTAAAAATAAAAAGGAGTTGTTCCAATTATGGAAAAAAAGAAAAGAAATATTTTAATTTCAATTGTTTTATTAATAGGTATCGTCGCTATTATAGGCGTATCCTATGCCTTGTGGGTCTTAAACTTAACCCAAACAGGCCAAAATGATATTGTTTCATCTTGTTTTAATATTACCTTCACAGATAAAGACAATATTAGTTTACAAAAAGCTTACCCAATCTTAGATGAAGAAGGAAAGGAACTCATCCCTTATGAATTTACGATTACAAACACGTGTGATTCGTATGCATCCTTTAATGTTAACCTAGAGGTACTAAATACAACAACGTTAACCAATAATGATGCGGTTAAAGCTATGATATCATCAAAAACAGGTGATACCGAGACAGAGATAACCACCAGTTTATTATCAGGTTATCAAACAACAACAAAAACCTTAGATAATGCTAAAACATCCTTTAATTTAACAACAGGATACTTAAATGCTAAAGAATCTAAAACGTACACCTTAAGATTATGGCTAGATGAAAATGTGGGCATGAATACCGAAGGAGTCCAAAATGCTAAATTTAGTTCTAAAGTTGTTGTGGCGACAAGTTATATAGAAGAAATACCAAAAACACCTGCATCAGCAACAATATCATCATTAGTAAGTGGGGCAAATAAATCATCAACAGATGTTATTACAGTATCAGATAAAAGTAATGATAGTTGTACTTATACCTTAGCCTATGATGGAACAAGTGATAACAATTTAAGATATGTTGGAGCTAATCCTTGTAACTATGTCAAAATAGATAACGAAATCTGGCGTATTATAGGTCTTATGAATAATATCGATGATGGCACAGGCAAAAAAGAAACAAGAATAAAATTGATAAGAAATGAATCAATAGGGGATTATTCATGGGATTCTTCAGCGATATCAGTAAATAATGGTTATGGCGTTAACGAATGGAGCCAAGCAGATTTAATGAAACTTTTAAATTCAGGCTATGAAAGTGAAAGTGTTGGTGGTTCATTATACTACAATGGTGGTTCAGGCACATGTTATAGTGATCGAAGTAATACAACATCTTCTTGTGATTTTACAAGTAGTGGCTTAAAAGAAAATTTAAAAGAATTAATAGGTGATGCGATATGGAATACAGGAAGTAATGATGGAGTAACATATACGTATAATAATATACTAGCAAGTAAATTTTATGAATTAGAAAGAAGTAGCAATAATGGAAAAATATGTACGTCAGGCGGTTTTTGCAATGATACGGTTGCAAGAACGACGACGTGGAATGGTAAAATAGGTTTAATGTATCCAAGCGATTATGGCTATGCAACCAGTGGAGGCACTAGTATGAATAGAACCAGTTGTTTAGTCTTCGAGTTGTCTAACTGGTATAGAGCAAATGATTGCTATAATAATGATTGGCTTTATAATTCAAACAATTGGCAATGGACGCTGTCTCCGGTGGCGGACTCTTCGGATGCTCGCGAGGTGTTCTCTGTCTCCGACGACGGTCTTGTCGGAACCAGCCAAGCGATGTATGCTTCTTTGGTACGTCCTTCGGTATATCTGATATCCTCTACGTCGATTTTAGGCGGTGAAGGAACACTTGAAAATCCTTATACGATTGGATAAATAATAATGAATATGATAAATTTAGAGTGAAGCGGATTTACTCTTTTTTTAATTTTTGTTACAATGTTAAATAGTTGGTGGTAGTGTGAAAAAAATCTTAACGGTAATGGAAAATCCAAATATTGAAATAAAGGAATCTTTAAAAGAAATGATGAGTCCTAGTAAGGTGTTTTTAACCATTGATAGTAGTGCTTTAATGAAAATTACGAGTAAAACAGTTTCTAAGGGAGAACTTCTTTATATTAATCATGAAAAGAAAGTATATTGTCCGATAAGTGGTTATATTAAAAATATCGTGAAAAGAAAAAATTATTTAGGAGAAGAGACATCCTATATGCAAATTCAAAACAATTATCAGGAACTGTCTAATTATAAAGGCGTGGATAGTACTACGACTATTATTTCTCCTAATTTAAAATCCCAAATATTAAATTATACTCATTTAGATTTTTCTTGTTTAAAACAACAAGAAGTTTTATATATAAGTGGTTTTGAAGAGGAACCTTTTTTAAAAAACAAAGATATTTTACATGAAAACTATGCTAGTGAAATTCTTTTGATGATTGATTTATTGTGCGATGCTTTAAATATTTCTTCTTCGATGTTAATTTTAAAAGAAACGGATAGTAGAAGTATTTTGAATTTTGAAAAATATCAAACAATGTATCCTAATATCAAAGTTTTTTTAGTACCTGATGAATATCCTTTGAAAGAAAATTTGAAAAAATATTTATCTTTAAAAGAAAATCCTATTTTTTTAGAGACAGATAAAATTTATGATATGTATTATGAAATCGTCAAAGGAAGGCAAAAAGATTTTTTAGTTTTCACTTTAGCAGGTAACGCTTTAAAACAATCATTTGTTTTAAAAGTTAAAATTGGAACGTATTTGAAAGAAATTATAGATATCTTAAATCTTATAAAAGATCCTAATTATGTCGTGTATGTAAATAGCTTAATGGAAGCTCGTGAAAGCAATTTAGAAAACATTTATCTGGATGAAACGATTCGTGCCGTATTTGTTATGAAAAAACAAAAAACAAGAACCAGACTTTGCCAAAATTGTGGAAAATGTAACGAAGTTTGTCCTTTAAAAAATAATATTTATGAATGTGTTAAAACAAAAGGTAGAAAAAAAATAGACAATTGTCTTTCCTGTGGCTTATGTTCTTTTGTGTGTCCTAGTCACCTAAATATCAATCAATATCTTAGAAGGGAGGATCAAGATGACAACCGTTCTTCACTATAAAAATTCTCAAAAATTTTATCAAAAAGGTCTTTTTGTCTTCTTTTTTCTATTTACTTTATTTGGCTGGTACAAAAATGGCTTGCAATATGTTTTTTTAAATAAAATGAGTTTTGTTTATTCTTTAAATTATGTTATTTTGTCAGGTGTACTCATATTCATTGAACTTATCAATTTACTTTTTCTTAAAAAGGAAAAATTGAGCGATAAAGTGAACTTGGGATTGTTTTTTATTCTTATTATGCCTGTTAAAATGCCATTATTTATTAAAGCGTGTTTTCTATTTCTGTTTTTAGGACTTGATATTATCTTTAACCACCATGAAAAAAGGGTAGAATCAAAATCTTTTTTTACAACATTACTTATTTTATATTGTTTATGGAAAAAAATTGGCATGGAAAACGAATTTGAAAGTATCGGATCCTATTTATATAGTATAGCGGATTACTTCTTAGGTTTTTCTGTCGGTTCTTTTGGAACAACATCCATTGTTCTTACGATCGTATTTTATTTTTTTCTAACAACAAATTTTTATTATAAAAAAGAACTTCCTCTTATGCTGCTTAGTTTTTATTTACTGTTTGCCATTTGTTATGTTATTCTTAATCATTTACCTCTTGATATGACTTTTCTTTTAAATAGTTCTTTCCTTTTTGGAACAGTCGTTTTATCGTGTGAAAATGAATTTACCCCAGTTTTAAAAAAAGAAAAAATTATTTTCTGCTTTTTAGTTAGTTTGACGACAATGGTATTAAATATTTTAAGCATAAATAATAGCATTTATTTGAGTTTTTTTGTATATAGCTTTCTTTATAGGCTTTATGCTAAAATTCGTTATAAAGAGTAAAAAATGTCAAATTTGTGTAAAGAAAACGAAAAAATATCACTTTTTTTGTTTTTTTTGTCAGAAAAAAAAGGAAATTGACCTTTCACTTTTAATATATATTATTAGGGGAGGAGTTATATGGCAAGAATACCGCAGGAAACGATAGATGAAATTAGAAACAAAGCCGATATCGTAGATATTGTTAAAGAATACATTCCTCTTATCCAAAAAGGGAAGAATTATTTTGGTGTTTGTCCTTTTCACCAAGATCATTCACCAAGTATGAGCGTGTCAAAAGAAAGACAATTATTTAAATGCTTTTCATGTGGAGCCGGTGGTAACGTTTTCAAATTTGTTAGTGATTATGAAAATATTAGTTACATAGAAGCTGTCTCTAAAGTGGCGGATAAAGTAGGCATTCATTTAGATGTTAAAGAAAAAAGTCCTTTAGAAGAAAAGTATGGTTCTTTATATGAAATTATGAATATGAGTAATTTGTTTTTTGAAAATAACTTACAATCAACAAAGGGAACAATCGCTAAAGAATATCTTCAGCAAAGAGGTTTGGATGAAGACGCGATAAAGGAATTTAATTTAGGACTTTCTTTTAATGATGATGGACTTACAAAATTTTTAGAAAAGAAGAAAGTTTCTTTAGAAGAAGCTTTGAAATTAGGACTTGTTAGTCAAAAGAATTTAGTATATAACGATCTTTTTAGAAACAGAATCTTATTTCCTATTCATGATTCAGACGGTCGTGTTATAGGCTTTACTGGCCGTGTTTATGAAAATGCGAATGGTCCAAAGTATTTAAACAGCAAAGAAACACCTTTGTTTCGAAAAGGACATATTCTTTTCAATTATCATCGTGCCAAGCCTACGATTCAACTTAATAAAGAGGTTATATTAGTAGAAGGCAATATGGATGCCATCCGGATGTATTTGAATGGATTCAAAAATACGGTTGCTTTAATGGGGACAAGTCTTACGGATACACAAGTGAAATTTATCAAAAATATGCGAGCTAAAGTTATTTTGATGCTTGATAATGATGATGCTGGTTTAGTGGCAACTTATAATGTAGGGGAAGAACTTATAAAAAATGGCTTATCCGTTTCGGTTGTACGTTTAAGTGGTAAAAAAGATCCTGATGAATACATTTTAGAGTATGGCCCTCAAGCGATGAAAGATAATATTGATCATCCTTTATCGTTTTTGGAGTTCAAATTAAATTATTTAAAAAAAGATCGTAATTTAGAAGATACAGAAGAACTTCTTTCTTATGTTAAAGAAGTTTTAAATACGCTTTCGAATGAAGATAAATTAACAACAGATGTTATTTTACAAAAACTAGCTGATGAATATCATTTGCCTTTAGAAACCTTACAAAGTGAATTGCCTAAAAGTACAGAGATTATCGTACCTAAAGTAACTTTAAAAGAAGAAAAAAAAGAAGGACAATACACAACATGTATTAAAAATATATTATATTATATGATGAACGACACAAAATATATTGAAATTTATGAAAATGAACTTGGTTATTTTGAAGAAAGCCTTTATCGAGCAATTGCGAGTGAAATACTCGGATATCATATGATAAGACATAAAATGGTTTTAGCCGATTTTCTTTCTTATGCCGAAAATTCTGAATTAAAAAATGAAATTTATGGTATTATAAAGGGTATAAAAGACGAGGAACTTACCGAAAATAAATTAAGGGACTATATTTATGGTGTCAAAGAGAAAATATTAGATAATAGAATAAAAACATTAAAAAAAGAACAACGAACGACTATCGACATTCATCAAAAAGAAGCTTTTGGTAAGGATATTATTCGTTTAAAAAAAGAACAAGATGATTTAAAAATAGAAAGAAGTGTTAATAATGACTAAATTTGAAATGAAAAAAAATGAATTATTAGAAAAAGGTAAACAAGAAGGTTATCTTCTTGTGAGTGAAGTGGTGGAAATAGCTAAAGAATGTAAAGCTACTAAAGATGAAGTTATGGCTTTTCAAAAAGAAATTGGTGAAAATAAGATTGAATTATTAGAAAAGGCTCCTGCTAAAAAGAAAAATGTTTCTACGAAAGTTCATGAAATAAAGTCTTTTGATGATCGAAAACAAGAACTTATAAAAAAAGGTAAAGAAAAGGGACGTGTTACTTATGAAGAACTTGCCTCAGCTTTAAAGGGATTAGATGTCGATAATGATTCATTAGACGATTTATATAATGCTTTAATTGAAAATGATATTGCTATTGTTGGTGAAGATGATGAAGCAAGTCCAAACGGTAATATAAAAGTGGAAGATGAGCCTATTATTTTAGATGATGCCGAAATTACTAAAGATATCAATATTAATGACCCTGTTCGTATGTATTTAAAAGAAATTGGCCGTATATCTCTTTTGACACCGGAAGAAGAATTAGAACTTTCTAAAAGAGTGGCTAATGGGGAAGAAGAAGCTAAAAATAAATTGGCTGAATCTAACCTTCGTCTTGTCGTTTCTATTGCAAAACGTTATGTTGGTCGTGGCCTATTATTCTTAGATTTAATTCAAGAAGGTAATATTGGCCTTATGAAAGCTGTTGATAAATTTGATTATGATAAAGGTTATAAATTTTCAACGTATGCAACTTGGTGGATTCGTCAAGCAATCACAAGAGCGCTTGCAGACCAAGCAAGAACCATTCGTGTTCCTGTTCATATGGTAGAAACTATTAATAAAATGGCTCGTATTCAAAGACAATTAACGCTTGAACTGAATAGAGAACCATCTGAAGAAGAGTTGGCTAAAAAAATGGGAATTTCTGTGGAAAAAGTTCGTGATGTTATAAAGATTAGTCAAGATCCTGTTTCTTTAGAAACTCCAATTGGGGAAGAAGACGATTCTCATTTAGGTGATTTTGTTAAAGATATTAATACGATGACACCAGAAGAATATGCTACCAATGAAATTTTAAAAGAAGAAATTAAAGCCGTTTTAGAAACTTTGCAAGAAAGAGAACAAGAAGTATTAGAACTTCGTTTTGGACTTATTGATGGTACCAGTCATACCCTTGAAGAAGTGGGTAAAAAGTTTAATGTTACAAGAGAAAGAATAAGACAAATCGAAGCAAAAGCGTTGCGGAAATTAAGACATCCTTCACGTGCTAAAAAATTGAAAGATTTTATGACTGACTAATGAAACAAAAAAGATTAGAGGCTATTTGTTCTTTTCTTTCTAATGAGGATAAAATCATTGATATTGGCTGTGATCATGCTTATGTTCCTATTTACATGGCCGAAAAGGGAGCAAAGCATCTTTTAGCAACGGATATTCATGCCAATGCTTTAGCGGTTGCCAAAGAAAATATTTCTAAAAATCATTTTGAAGATGCGATAGAAACGTGTTTAAGTGATGGTTTGGATGAAATTGATACTTCAAACTATGATACACTCGTTATCGCTGGAATGGGTGCCAATACCATCTTACATATTTTAGATAATAAATCTAAATTAGAACCTATAAAAAAGTTGATTTTACAAGCTAATAATGATTTAGAACATCTTCGTATGACAATGATGAAACAACATTTTTTCTTAGAAGATGAGTGTATTTTAAAGGATAAAGGTCATTATTATACGATCATGTGCTATACAAAAAAAGATCAAACATTAACCGAAGAAGAACTTCTTTTAGGACTATATCGAAAAGAATATCAAGAATATTACTACTTTTTAAAAAATAAATACACCAATATATTAAGGCAAAGTCAAAATGAAGATATTAAAAGAAAGTTAAAATTAGTTTTAAATTATTTATACAAAGAAAACGGGACGATTTGATGCTGTCAAAGAAGAACTCGTTTTTTTTGTGTCTATTTTTTGCAGAGTTTGTTTAACTTTACCTGTATTTTCTTTATTATCTACTTTCATAAATTCTTTGGCAACTTTAAAGGCATTTTGGGCGTTTGTAATCATTGGTTTTGCTTCTTTATATAACGGAATAAGTTGATTTACAACGTTTAAAGTTTTACTCATTCCACCAATGACTTTTGTTAAGCTAAGACCTCGATTAATTGGATTTGGAAACATAAAAATCATCCTTCCTGTTATCAATATATGTCAAAAAAGTGTAAAATTGCAAAAAAAAAACGCATTTTTTGCAAGAAAAAAAAGGAAATCGGCAATTTTTTTTGAATATATAAGTAGAAGGTAAAATATTTTACTTTCTTAGAAAGGAGATAGACGATGAGTGAAACAATCTTGTTTTGCAAAAATCACAAGTTTTTTTGCGGGCTTTTCTTTGTTTTTATTTTCCTAGCCGGTTTCTTTGGCTTTTACTTAAATGAAAGTCAGGCCGAGGAGTCTTTTAACTGTCCAAACGAAACTCTTGTTTCTACGCCAGCTTTAGAAAAGAAAGAATTTATGGTCGATGTCAAAGGGGCTGTCGTAACACCAGGCGTTTACAAAGTAACCGAAGGGCAAATTGTGAATGATGTAATTACTCTTGCTGGAGGACTTTTGGAAAGTGCGGATACGAGTAATCTCAATTTAAGTAAGCAATTGAGTGCCGAGATGGTAATAACGGTTTTTACTAAAGAAGAAATAAAGGAAGAAAAAAAGCAAAAAGTAGCCTTAGTAACAAATGAAGACACTTCCAAAACTTCTAAAGTATCTTTAAATCAAGCCACTTTAGAAGAACTTATGACTTTACCAAGTATTGGTGAGTCCAAAGCAAAACTTATTATTGATTACCGAGAAACTTGTGGACCTTTTGAAGATCTTGAGGAATTGAAAAATATTAAAGGCATCGGTGAAGCTATTTATGAAAAATTGGTTGCATATATTACCCTTTAAATTTTTCTCCCTCTTTCTTTTTCTTTTAACGATTGTCCGTATTACTTTATACTATTCTTTTCCTGCTAAAAGCTTTTATAGCGAAAATACCACGGAATTAGTAGGGCAAATTAAAACACTGCAAATAGATGGAAATTTAATGACGATGAAAATTCATGGCCTGGAAGATATCATAGGGTTTTATTATTTTAAAACCGAAGAAGAAAAAAGTTTTTATGAAAGAGAATTTATGGAAGGTATGAAAATTTGGGTAACAGGTGTTTTTGATAAGCCTCAAAAAGAAACGATTCCTAACACGTTTAATTATCAAAACTATTTAAAGACCCAAAAAATTTCTTATACGGTAACGATTTCTGAAATTAAGCAATTAAAAAAAGCTTCTTTTCTTTATCAAATAAAAAACAAAATAAGTCATCATTTAGATAATATGCCTTATCAAAATTATTATGAAGCTTTTATTTTTGGAGAAAGTAACGATCTAGATAAAGATCGATTAAGTCAAAATGGTCTGAGCCATTTATTTGCTATATCAGGAATGCATATAAGTTTTCTTCTTTTTTTGTTAGAACTTTTTTTACCGAAAAATAAGCTATCTTTTACTTCAATATTTTTCATCCTTATTTTTTATAGTTTTCTAGCCCATTTTCCCATTTCTATTTTACGAGCTCTTGGAATGTATTACTTAACTTATTTCGATAAAAAGTATCATTTAGGATTGCAAAGAAGAAGTACGCTCCTTCTTTTATGTCTTTTCTTTTTGATTTATAATCCTTATTTATTAGAAAGCGTATCTTTTTTATTTTCTTTTTATCTTTCCTTTTGTCTTTCTTTTTTGAAACCTTCTAAAAATTATTTTTTATCTTTGGTAAAATCAAGTCTTGTCGCCATGTTAGCTAGTCTTCCTATTTTAGGCTGTTATTTTTATCAAATAAATCTATTGTCTTTTATTTTCAATCTTTTAATGATCCCTTTCGTAAGCTTTTTACTTTTTCCTTTATGTCTTATTACATTTCTTTTTCCAGCTTTAAGTTTTCTTTTTGCCTTTTTCATTCAAATTTTTGATAAAATGAATGTTTTCTTTTCTCAGTTTACGTTTGCTATTATTTCTCTTCCTAAATTATGTTCTGTTTATTATATTTTCTTAGCTTTTCTTATCGGCTTCTTTTTGGCTTCTAAAAAGAGAAAAAAGGAATTATTTGTAATACTTATTCTTAGTTTTATTGGTTTAAAAATTATTCCTTATTTGGATAGTTCTTTATCTGTTTATTATTTGGACGTGAAACAAGGGGATGCGTCTTTAATTGTTTTTCCCTACAAAAAAGAAGTGATTTTAATCGATACGGGAGGTCAAGTGAGTTTTTCTAATGCTTCGTGGAAGAAGAAAGAGAAAAGTTATCTAGCTAGTAATTTAGCTACGTTTATACATTCTTTAGGAATAGATGAAATAACAACTCTTATTTTGACCCATGGCGACTATGACCATATGGGTGAGGCAATCAACTTAGTTAATAATTTTAAAGTAGAGAAAGTCATATTTAACTGTGGACCATATAATGATTTAGAAAAAGAGTTAATTAAAGTGTTAGATGAGAAGAAAATAAAATATTATTCATGTATTAAAGAACTAAATATAGATAATAACAAGTTATATTTTCTTCAAACAAAAGAATATGACAATGAAAATGATAATTCAAATGTTATTTATACAGATCTTAATGGTTATAAGTTCATGTTTATGGGAGATGCAGGAATAGAGAAAGAAAAAGATATAATATTAGATAAATATAATATATCTGATATAGATGTATTAAAAGTAGGACACCATGGAAGTAAGACAAGTAGTAGTAAAGGGTTTATAAATGTGATTAATCCTAAATACAGCATTATTAGTGTTGGAAAGAATAATAGGTATGGGCATCCAAATAAAGAAGTATTAGAAAACTTAGAAAATTCAAAAATATATAGAACAGATTTAGATGGCAGTATTATGTTTAAAATAAAAAACAATAAATTAAAAATTGAGATATGTAGTCCATAGAAAGTGTAAGATATGAACTATTACAACGAGATAAAAAATAAGTTAATAGATAATGAAGTTTATTCAAAGGTAAAGGACTATTCGAAAGAAAGACATAAAGTTATTACATATTTTGAAATAGGGAGATTATTAACTGAGGCTGGAGACCAACTATGAATAGTCAATAGTTTTTAATAAAAATTTAAAAAATTGAAAATTATAAATTATTGCACAGCA
>CAKOQM010000017.1 GCA_934101275.1 uncultured Bacilli bacterium | reverse complement strand
ATTCTCCTTTCTAAGGCTGAAAAATAATACTCTTATTTTCCCTCCTACTTATATATTCAAAAAAAATCTTCGATTTCTTTTTTTTCTATGAAAAAAATTGCAATTTCTTGCAATTTTGACACTAATTCACAAGATATGGGTCGTTTTTAGTTCCGCTTCCAGTAATGGTGACATCCGAACGAATATTGATCACTGGACGGAGACCAAACAACATATTAGCATAATGTTCACCGCCAATTTTTGAAACAAAATATAATAAAGCGCCCTTATTATTACCTGCTTTGAAAGGACTATAATATCCTAAAGGTGTCATCGTCCAAAAAGCATAACCTATACATAAGTAAGAGTTGGTAGATGTTTTAGAAAAATTGTAATTACCACTAAGAAATCCTCCAGAAAAGCCAGATAACATTATTTCATCTGCTGTGATTAGTCCCTGACCTATATCAACAAAATGATCTGAATTATTACATCCTAAATCTGGTTTACTTGAAGCAAGACGAAGATATCCACTGTAATAAGTTATTACTGTTCCCGTTCCCACATTATTATCTTCATTTAAAGTTGTTCTATCGTTACAAAAGCCAACTTTTGTGTCTAAAAAAGAATTATAACTTGCTAATTTGTCTGAATAAAATTTAGTTATATTTTGTTTAATTATTGAAGGAGTTCCATATCCATGTGCCACGCTATTTTGATATTCATAACCAACATATATGTTATCATTATTTGAATCATTAAATTCGCTTTTACCATACATCCTATCTTCTGCCGCTTCACCGTTGTCATGAGCACTTGTTCCATCATAGATCATTCTTATAGAACCATTACTGTTTATTCTAATAATTCTCCAGTAATAGCCTGCAAATTTCACATAGTTATTTTCGACAGAACCACGGTAATAATAGGTTGGATTACCATCATAATCCGTTGTTTCAAAAATACCTTTTTCATGGGATTCACAAGACGTATCATCACAAGCTGACTTTGTAAAATCTGGAGTATATGTGTTAACTTCAATATTTCCTAAAGCGGTTTTTACTGTTTTGGCTGTTTTGTTAAAATATAACGTACATTTTGTTCTTGTATTTGTTGTTGTATTGTAATTCGTATAATCTGTAATGCCTTGCCAAGTGCTATTATTCCAGTTTATTGATACACCATTGGTACAACTTGATTTTTCTTTATCTAAAGTATAACCTGTGTTTTGAAGTGGCATACTCCTTGAAATAGTTCCATCCACATAATAAGCAAAATAAATATCTCCCGCTTCTTCCACTGTTCCATTAATGGCATCAAAATCTTTCTTTTCTTCATATAAAGCATAACTTTTATAAAAATAACTAACTGTTAGTATTAACAAAAATATGTTTAAGAATAAATATAAGAGTTTTTTCCTTTCCTTGTTTTCCTTATATTTACTTAATTTATAAGAAGAACCCCCCCCCCGAACATATTTTCGGTTTTGAGGTTCTTCTATTGTTTGAAAATGTTTTTTTCATTTTCTTACCTCTTTTCTACTATCTTGATTTTATCTTAATTTTTGCTCTTTAACAATATTAAATTTAAGTAGTTTTCTTAGAAATTATTAAGAAAAAAATTAGCCTTTCGACTAATTTTGATCTTTTTTGTGAATTTCAGCAATAATATGTTCTATCTTATTTCCATAAGAAACTGAATCATCATAAACAAAGTTTAATTTAGGTGTTTGACGAAGATTCATCTTTTGGGCAATAAACTTTCTTATCATATCGCTAGCTTCATTCATATCTTTAACAACTAAAGTTTTATCACGATTATCTAAACTGGTAAAATATACTTTCGCATAAGATAAATCACTGGCTACTTCTGCTGCGGTAATGGTAACGGTTTTTAAAAATTCATCGTTTGATTCTAGTAAAAGGGTTTCTGAAATTGTTTTAACAAGTTCACTTTCAATTCTTTTGATTTTTACACTCATCTTTTTATTTCCACCATTTCATAAACTTCAATGGTATCTCTTTCTTTAATATCGCTATAATTTTCTAGAGTAATACCACATTCAAAACCTTTTTTAACTTCTTTTACTTGATCTTTTTCTCTTTGAATAGAAGCAATTTTACCATCATAAATGATAACACCATCACGAATAACACGAGCATTTGCCCCTGATTTTACAAGACCATCCGTTACATAACATCCGGCAATTTTACCAACTTTTGAGAAAGAAAAGATTTTACGAATTTCTAGACTACCTAAGATATGTTCTTCAAATTCTGGTTCTAACATACCTTTCATGGCAAGTTCCATTTCTTCAATGGCTTTATAAATAATCGTATATAAACGAATATCGACATTGTATTCTTTGGCTACTTCTTTCGTAATATTAGATGGTACAACGTTAAAACCAATAATAATCGCATTAGAAGCATTAGCTAGTACCACATCACTTTCAGTAATAGTACCAATACCACTACGAATGACTTTGACACGGACACCTTCCACATCAATTTTTTCTAGAGAAGACTTAACGGCTTCTTCACTACCACGAACATCTGCTTTTAAAACAACATTGATTTCTTTTTGACCAGATTTAATCTTAGCAAATAAATCATCTAGAGAAACCACTTCTTTTTTATTTTTAGCTTCTTTTAACGCAACTAAACGTTTTTCGGCAACACTTTTGGCTTCACTTTCTGTTTCAAATGCCATAAATTTATCACCAGCACTAGGAGATTCTGATAACCCTGTAATTTCTACTGGTGTAGAAGGTCCTGCTTCTACGATAGCTTCGCCACGATCATTTTTCATAGTTCTCACACGACCAAAGTAGGCTCCTACAACAACAGGATCTCCTAAACGTAAGGTTCCGTTTTGAATAAGTAAAGAAGCCACTCCACCGATATTTTTATCTACTTTAGATTCAATAACCGTTCCTATGGCATAACGAGATGGATTGGCTTTATAACCATTTACTTCACTAATAATTTGAATTGTTTCTAAAAGTAAATCCACACCTTCACCTGTTTGGGCAGAAATATTTACAAATGGCACATCGCCACCCCATGACTCTGGGGTGATTCCAGCTTCACTCATTTCTTGCATAACTCTTTCAATATTAATATTTGGTTTATCAATTTTGTTAACAGCAACAATAATTGGAACACCAGCACTTTTCGCATGGTCAATGGCTTCTTTCGTTTGAGGCATGACACCATCATCCGCCGCAACAATAATAATAACGATATCTGTGACACTTGCTCCTCTGGCTCTCATCTCGGTAAAAGCCGCATGACCTGGAGTATCAATAAAAGTAATCTTTTGACCATTATGTTCAATTTGATAAGCCCCAATATGTTGAGTGATACCACCAAATTCTCCTTCAACCACTTTACTATGACGAATATAATCTAAAAGTGTTGTTTTACCATGGTCAACATGCCCCATGATTGTGACAACAGCAGGACGCAAAACTAAATCTTCTTCTTTGTCATTTACTTCATATTCTTCAAAATTTGTGACATCTTGAGTTTCTTCTTTTTTTAGGGTTTTTCCATAATCTATTGAAATTAGTTCAGCTTGTTCAAAAGGAATGGCTTGATTTAAACCAGCCATAATACCAAGACTCATTAATTTTTTAATAATATCCGTTCCACTTACTCCTAAACTTTCGGCTAAATCGGCCACACTCATATTATTTTTATAAAGAATAATGTCATCGTCCACTTTATTTGTCATTAATTTTTCTTTATGTTTATACATTTCTTTACGCTTATTCATGTATTCTGATTTACTTTGTTCAACTTCACTACGTTTCTTTAGTTTTTGTTTTTTTATACCAGGATTCATCGTATGAACATTTGTGGAAGCCACTAAATCTTCGACAACTTCATCCATACTATCCTCATCTTCATAAGTTGATTCACTATCAGAACTAATTAAGTTAGTAGCAAAGTCTAAATTAATAACATCATCATCGGATAAATCATCACTTGGACTTTTCACATCAATTCCTAAAGTTTCACATTTTTTTAACACTTCTGCAACGGTTAAGTTAACACTTTCTGCATATTCTTTTACTGTCATAAGATACACATCCTTTCTATTTTTTATAAACTTTTTCTCATTTTTAAATCAATTTTTCTAATTCATCGTAAATTTCATGAGGTATTTCAATTTCTAAGGCTCTATCTAAAGCTTTATTTACACGAGCCTTATCTATCACTTCTTTTGCGAGTTTCAAATAAGCACCTTTGCCATTAGCTTTCCCTGTTGTATCAACTTTTATATCACCTTCTGGCGTTCTAACCACCCGAATTAATTCTTTTTTAGGATATTTTTCTCTGGTCACAACACAGGTACGCATTGGAATTTTTTTTTGTTTCATAAAAACCTCCCTTAATCTTTCATTAATTTTTTTCTTAATGCTATTTCATTTTCTTTTGTAAGAGGACATCCAGAAGCTTTGGGATGACCACCACCTTGATATTTTTCAGCTATAGGTAATACATCCATATTTTTTAAACTTCTAAAAGATATCGTGTCATTATCTGGAGCAAAGAAAACAAGTACATCACACTCTGGATAGTTTTTCTCTAAAGCATCCGCGAGGAGATTACGAAGAGAATAAGAACCATAAACACTTGCAAAACAAATACCCTCTTTATTTGATATTACGATTCTTTGAAGTAATTCTTTCACTTTTCTAGCTTCTTCTTTTTGAATATCTAAAAGCCAAGTCTTTTCTTCTTCAGTCCTTTTTAAACCTTTATCTTGTAAACATTTATCTTTATAGTAATAAAGGTACCCAATCGGGCCTAGATAATGATGGAATGTTTCCAAATTAAAAGCGGACATATTATTATCTTTTTTCCATTGCCAAGTATCATGTAATCGCGTTAATTTTACCAACTCTTCTAAGGTTTTATTTTCATTTAATGTTGGAAATTTTTTTAAAAGTTTTTGATAAAAAATACTCATAGCACAATCTTCTTTATCGTCACCTATATAAACAAACGAAGGCAACTCTCCTTCTTTTAAAGATGTTAAATGATGATCATATACTTGAAAAAGACGAGGACTTATCAAAGACATTTTTTCTAAAAGAGGTTTAGATGGACATAAATCGGTAACATAAACGCGTTCGTAATTTGTTAAATCTGCTTGATCTAAAAATTCACTTATCTTCTCATCTAATTCCAAATTATTTTTACACAACGTGTAAGAAACATCTTTAAAATTTAATAAGGCTAGAAGAACACATCCCACACCATCCGGATCACTCTCATGAGAAAAAATTTTGACAGTCATTATTTATTTCCTTCTTCATTAATTTGTTTTAATGTTTTTACTTCGATTTTGTATTTTGTAAGACGACTGGCTAATTTAATATTCGTACCCTTACGTCCAATAGCTAATGATAAGTTTTCATCATTTACGATAGCTAAAGCCTCTCTTTTTATTGGATCAATAATATTTACCGTAACATCTTTAGCAGGTGCTAAAGCATTAGCAATAAAGGTGGCGGCATCTTCTGAATATCTCACTAAATCGACTTTTTCGCCATTTAACTCTTTTAAAATACTTGCAATACGAGAACCTCTTTCGCCAATACAAGCACCAACTGGATCTACTTTTTCATCATTTGAGTAAACAGCCACTTTACTTCTTACACCAGGTTCTCTAATAACAGAATAAAGTTCAATCGTTCCATCAACAAGTTCTGGAATTTCTGTTTCAAATAAACGTTTTACAAAGCCATAATGTTTTCTAGAGCAAAGGATAAGTGGTCCTTTAGGTGTTTCCTCTACCTTTGTAATATAAACTCTAACATTGGTGCCCATTTTTAAAGTTTCGCCGGGAATAATTTCACTTTTAGACATAATTCCTCTTGATTTACCAAGGTCAACATAATAGTTTTTTTGGTCTTCCATAGCTAAAAGTCCCATCATCATTTCCCCTTGTTTATCTTGGAATTCAGCCATGATATTTTCTCTTTCAGCTTCTCTAATTTTTTGTGTTAATACTTGTTTAGCCGTAGAAGCTGCCACACGTCCAAAGTCTTTTGGAGTGACTTCTTTTTCAATGGTTTCCCCAATTTCAATAGTAGGATCTATTTCTCTTGCTTCTTCTAAAAGAATTTGGGCATCCGGATTAATTTCTGGTGGAATGTGAATGGTATTTCCTTCTTCGTCTACACTATCCACACCATCATCATAATCATCCACAACAACATAATATGAAAAAACTCGAATATCTCCTGTTGTACGATCAATTTTTACTTTCACATTTGTTTTAGAGCCAAAGTTTTTCTTGTAGGCTGTTGCTAGGGCAAGTTCCATGGCATCATAAACAACATCTTTACTAATTCCTTTTTCTAAAATAATACCATCCAAGGCTTTTATAAATTCTTTATTGTTCATTTTCCTCATTCCTTTCTTTACTGGATACATCTAAAATGTAGGACTCTTCAATAATATCTAATTCATCTAATATTGGATTGATAGTATTCGTTGCTTCAACAACGGTGTCTAAATCAAGACCATTAACCCGATCAAGAATAATGTTTAAAAAATAATAGCTTCCATCTTTAACATATTCAATACTATCAACAACAATATCCATATCTTTTAAAGGTCCTTTTATAGCATCTCTTATTTTTTCGATCAATTTTTTCACCCTTTCCAATAAGAAAAGTGGGAATTTCTGCCCACTTAATCTGATAACTGTATTATAACATTAGTTCATTTATTTGTAAAATACTTTTTAAAAGCCTATTTAAAGCCTAAAAGGCCTTTTTTTATAGGTGTAAAAGCAACTTCTTTTAAAGCCTTATTTTGAATGATTTTTTGGGCATTTTCTGTAAATATTTCATCAATATATTCTTTTTCTAGAAACTTTTCTAACATTTTATACATATTAGGAAGTTCTTCATAAAAAACATTTTGTTCATGATGAATATCAGATGCCATGAAAGATACCATATGATGTTTTAACAAAAGATGAATCGTCTTTTTGGCTTTTTTTCCATAATATCCTTTTAAAGAGCCCAAATTACTTTGTAATAAAACGCCTGCACGAAGAAGTTTTTCTACCATCTTTGGATCATCTTGAATAAACGAATATCTTTCAGGATGAGCTAAAATAGGCCAATAACCCTTTGTTTTTAATTCAAAGATAACCTCAAATATATTACTTACTTTTTGATGCATAGGAAGCTCAAATAAGATATATTTGGAATGATTTAAAGAGGCCATTTCATTTTTTTTAAGGAAAGATAACATATCTTTATCGAAATAAATTTCATTTCCAAGGAAAAGATGAATACCTTCTATTTTCACACTTAATTTTTTTAAAAGGGCTTCTTTCTTTTTATTATTCGCATTATAATTGCTACCAATAATATAATGTGGCGTTAGGATAATGTCTGTAACACCCATTTTTTTTGCTTTTTCTAAAAGAGCTAGACTTTCTTTTTCACTTCTAGCTCCATCATCAATGCAAGGTAAAATATGAGCATGAATATCAATCATAGTTCACCTAATTATAGTAAGAATAATAATGGTGTTTTTTCTCTGGTAATTTATTTAAAACAACACCCGCAATTTTGTCTTGAAATTTTTCTAAAGCTTTTTTTGTATTTTGAAGTTGTTCCATTTTTGTTTGTTTATAGGCCGAAACTATCACAATTTTATCCACAATATCAGCCATAATAATGGCATCAGCAAGGCCTGAAGCAGGAACGCCATCATAAATAACAATATCAAATTTACTTTCTAAAATTTCACAAAGTTTACGATTTTTTTCAGAAGCCAAAATTTCACTTGGATTTGGAGGCACGATTCCTCTTGGTAAAACATATAAGTTAGATACTTCTGTTTTCTTAAAATATTTTGATGATTTTTCATTTATTTCATCAATTAATAGTAAAGATAAACCTTTATCGTTGTTAACATTAAAAATATCATGAAGTCTTCCTCTTCGCATATCACAATCCACGATTAAAACTTTACTACCGGCTTGAGCAAACGCAACAGCCAAATTTGAGGCCACAAAACTTTTACCCTCTCCAGGCATAGAACTCGTTACTAAAATACTTTTTACATCACCATTCACGGCAGAAAATTGTAAATTGGTGCGAATGGTTTTAATGGCTTCAGCAATGCTTGATTTGGGCTTATGAGCTACAATAAGTTCTGCATTTTTCATTATTTTACCTCTCCTTCATAATGTGAATTATAAGGAATACCGCCTAAAACAGGTAAACCTAATTTTTCTTCTATTTCCTCTAAACTTTTGATGGTTGTATCAAAATAGAAGAAAACAAAAATAATCATACAAGATAAAACGAATCCTACAATAGCTCCTAAAAACATTTTCTTTAAAATACTCATATTAGAAGGACTAGAAGCCACCTCGGCATCATCAATGACATTTACGTTCTTAATATTATAAATTTCAACAATTTCTTTGTTAAATACGCTTGCTATTTCATTAGCAATATCTCTTGCCAAAACAGCATCTTCATTGGTCACCGTAATTCGAATAAGTTCCGTATCCTTTTCACTTGCAACACTCACATGACTTGCTAAAGTACTGCTTGAAAGATCAAGTTTTAAATTATTAATAACTTGACTTAAAATTCTTCGACTTTTAATAATTTCTTGATACGTTGAAACTAATTTTTGATTTAACGTAACATCATTTTGAGTAATTCCAGTTTGTGATTCGGTTTGACTATTTCCTACTAAAACAATGGTTGTATAAGAACTATAAACAGGGTTTTCTAAAAAAACACCATAAAAAAGCACGGCTACAACACAAAATAAAACCGAAAATATAATAATAAAAATTTTGCTTACATAGTAGTCCCACATTTCTTTCAAATTTAACTCTTCCATAAAATATACCTCTCTAACAACTGATAGTATAAACGATTTTAATGGGTTATACAAGAGTCAAAAGTTATTTTTTAACTTTCTTGTCGCTTTCTTGACTTACCATATTTTCATCGGCATCATGTGCCACTTTAAGACAACACCATAAGAAAAATAATATTACTGCTAAAAATATTCCTAAAATAAACATTTTTGCATCACCTACTTATACTATGGCACAAAATAGAAAAAAAATCATGTTATTCGACAAAAAAAGACAACTTTTTCGTTATCTTTTAAGAATATAACCCATATTTCGAATTAGTAAGTATAAAAAACCTAAACCTAAAAAGCAAAATCCTTCTAAACCAATCGCTTCAAAATAAGTCGTCAAAACGTTTTTTAATAAAGAACTAAAATTAACATCCACAATTAACAAATTAGCAATATCTACATGCTGATATATATAAGTTTTAGTTAAACAAAGTAAAAGACCATTCACAAAAAATAAAATACTACCTATTTTTTTCTTTAAGAAAAATTTTATAACAAGAAGGCTTGTTATAAAAAGGCCAAGACTAAAATAAAAAATAATAGTGAAGCCTTTTTTTATTGTTGGAACAGCTTTTTTTATTTTAGGAAGTGTTCCATATAGAGTAAGTTCCTCTTTATAAATATGACTCATTTGTTGAACAAATAAATTTAGACTTTCTTCATCTTTTACCACAATATTTTGTTTTTCTAAATACTGATTAATATTATTTTCTAAATGAAGTGTGATATCATCGGTTACTATTTCAAAGTTTTTACTTTCATATAAAGAAGCTAAATTACTTAAAATATCCTTTTCCACTTTTTCTTCCGTTACGATATCTTTTAAAACTTCCTCTGGTAAACCTGATTGAATTAAATAGTGATTCATTTCCACATAAATAGAATCATATGTTTTTTGAATATAATCATCTTCCTTTAATTTGGTTTTTATAAACTCTTCATTTAATAAGGTAAGATTTAAAGTTAGAATAAGACTTAAAAAAAGAAAACTTAAACAAAGGCCAAACAAGAAAAAATAGTAACTTAAAAATCTCATTTTTTTCATATGTCACCTTCTACTCTTTTTGCATATAAAACATAACGTTGGTTGGTAAGACCAATGGCAGTAACAGGATAACACGTATAAATCATTAAAAATTCCTCTTCATTTTGAATAGGCAAAAGATATTCATCTTTTTTATTAATAATTTTACTATCGGTCATTTGATAATAAAATATGCCATATGTTGTCTCAATTGTTATCCTGTCCCCTATCTGAACCTCAGGAAGTCTTCTTAAAAAACCAGCATTATTATGGCCAGCTAAAACAATAGAACCTGATTCACCCGGAAAATAGCTTCCTGCATAATGGCCGATGCCATAATTTAAAATATTCATAGTATCGCCATGATAAATAGGTAATTCTAAATTAATCGTTTCAATTTTCAAAGTCGCATATTTACTGCCATAGCTCGGATAATTTTTTAAACGTTTTTTAACGCTATCAAAAGATAAAGACACTTCTTCATTACTTTTTTCTGAGATAGTGATCGTATTTAACAAAGAAAATATTGTGTCCAATTTTTTTTCTACAAAGAAAAAAAAGAAAAGAAGAAATAAAGAGGAAATAAAAAGAGAAAGTGCAATTTCTTTAACACTTTCCCTCGTAGCTTTTTTTAACTTATTAAGCATTTTCTTTCATTTTGTTTGCAATAACTAGGAATCCAAGAATTGAAATAACACCAGCGATGATAACAATTGTATAATTAGCACCTGTTTGTTTGATCATATCTGTAATTTTTGTAAATTCAGTACCATCTATATTATAAACAGTAATAACACCTTTATTAACCGTTACTTTAACACTTGTTGTGTTAGAAATATCAGATATTAATTGTACTAGACTGTCTTTTTCAGATTGTGTTAAATCTTCTAATTTTGTAGCATTTCCTGCTTCAATAACACTAACAGCTTCGTCCACTTTAGCAGCGATTTTATCAGCATCAGCTTCAGAAATATCATTTTGTTCTAAATATCTTTCAATTTGAGCAACATCAGATGCACTTGCTTTAAAGGTTGCACCATTAATTGTGTATTCTTTCGTTAATTTTGTTTTCAATTCGTCTTTTGTCATTGCACTTACATTAGTAACACTCATAAATAACGTAGCAACTAATGCAATTAAAAAACTTTTTTTCATATTATTCCTCTCTCTTTCACGATTATTATACAATTTATCAAAATTAAATACAAGAAAAAATCGCAAAGAGAGTGTCAAGCTAACTCATTTTTATTTGAATAGCATCAATACTTTTGCCATAAATACCAGCATATCCTTGAGGGGTATTGTCAACTTTAGATACCCAACTTAGCCACGGGCCATTTTTTAAATGGGCTCGATAAGTGACTCCTTTTATTTGAACACCATCGATGTCATTTCCTAGGTTACCAGCATAATCATTACGGTTTTCTACCCAAGGAAGCCACATTTTTTTTACCTTATCATGCACTCTCATAGGATATTTATCCAAATAAATACCTCCAATAGCATTGCCAAAGTTACCGGCATAATCACTTGTGGATAACGAAACATTAGGAAGCCAATACTTTTTAACATTATCATAAGCTTGATATAAAATTTTTTCCCGACTTTCATTTGGTAAATCATTATCTAAATACATAACAGGATCAATACAAGTATTATAAGGATTACGAACTTCAAAATGAAGATGAACCCCATAAGCATTACCGGTTTTACCCATATACCCTATTTTTTCACCTTTACGAACATTTTGACCTTTTTTCACATAAACTGTACTAAGATGAGCATATAAAGTATAATAACCATTCGGATGTAAAATTTTAACAAAATTACCATAAGAAGCATTACCCGTACTACCTAAACTTGTTTTACGACCTGTTTGTACTAAAACAACGACTCCATCAGAATGAGCTATGACAGTATCAGCTTGATACCATTTTTTAACAACATCGACAGCTTCATGAACACGAACACGATAAGAATTAGTGATTTGATTTTCACCAGAATATAAAATACGACTCATAAACACTCCTTTCATAAGTAGTTTATGAGTCTTTTAGCTTTTCACCCGTTTGAGTGCCTAAATATCAGAAAAAAAGAACTTATTACTTCGTGTCATTGTGATTAATCACGGTAATAAGTCCTTTATCCAATTCTTCTAGTGCTCTACCAATTGTTCTTTTATTAACATATTCATTCTCAGCCATTTGGTAATGGTTATTTTCTAGCATTTGTTTGCTTCGAATAGAGGCTACATGAACTAATTTGTATTTTGAATCAACAATGGTAAGCAATTTATCAATGGATGGATACAACATAAAAATCACGTCCTTTACCTCTTTATAATACTAAAAATTTTTAAAAATAGTCAAAAAACTTTAAAAATTTGACATTTACTTGACAAGTCGTCGTAAAGCATTCAAGATTTCTACCATTGCCCAAGTGTCTTGACGGCAGTATATTTTTAACGCTTCTTGTTTTTTTAGAAGTTCTTCTTTAGAAAAGTTATTGTAATTGGCATAAACAATGATAGCCTCTGTACCATTATGCACATCTAAGTTTTCATAAGATAAGGAAGAAAAAACCGGTAATGTCTTTTTGATAGAGAAAGAGCCACTTAAACGTTCATCATAAAAGTTAAAGGTATGGAGTTCTTTCTCCTTAAAACCAAGTTTTTCATAAAACTCTTTATTATTATTCAAAATCCATAACAAATCAAATCCTCGATTATAAATTTTTAATAAAGGGCCCTTGTATTTAGGAAAAATCATGGCAAGTTCACGGATCCTTCCTTTTTCAAAAGAAACATTTTGAGCAAACAAAGTTCCTTTATCTGGGTCTATATATGTTAAAAGTTCTTTTATTAAGTTTTCTCGTTCATCATTCATTGTTTTAGCCAGAAAAACAACATTATTTCTTTCTAAATCACAATCTCCTGGAGAAGACTCAATATGCAAACTAAACTCAAAAGGACTTTGAATATAAGGAAACTCGCCTTTAAAACGTGGCAAAGGACAAGGAAATGTTTCAAAATCCAAATGATAAATAGGATATTCTAAAGACTCTAAAGCTTTTTTTATTTTATTTTTATTTATATAAACTTTATGATTTTCTAAACAATCTCTTTGAAGTAAATGATTTTCATTTTTTAACCATTCTTTGGGAATATCCTCCATTTTTAAATATCCAGCATTAATAAGATCTAAGCCTTTTATTCTTTTTTTATCAACTAAAAAGCCAAAGCCATTATTCACATAATTTAAACTACTATTTTTAGAAGGAATTTTAAGCCCACAAACGGTCTTAAAATATTTACATTCTCTTCGTTCTTTATAGCCACAATAATCTTTTAAAGGACAAGGTTGATCTTCTTTTAAAGAAAGTCTTTTTTCTAACTCTAAAACATCCTTTTTTATTATTTCTTGATATTCTTTTGTTATTTCATCGCAGCAAATAAAATTAATTAATTCTTCATTTTTTATTTGATGATAAAAAGGACGATTATCTTTCATTTCTCCATCAAAAATATAAAAAGGGTTTAAAACAGCTAAATAATAATGAACCGGTTTCGTTAAATGGCACTGTTCAATTATAAATCTTTGAAAAGCTAGATCATAAAAATATTTCCCAAGTTTAAATCGGTCAAATAACTTTTCTTTTTCCTTTTCATATTTTTCTTTGGGCATTTCATTTTCTAAAGGATAATCGATATCACCTTTTAAATAATAAACATTTTGTTTTTTTACAAAAATAGAATATTTATCCTTTTTAGGATAACCTGCTTCTAAAGCAATATATTTACGAGCTGTTGTTGCTTTTACTTCAACAATGTTTATTTCTTTATCCTGTTCATTATAGATATCGACATAGCATAAATATTGAGCTTTTTCTGACTTAAAACTAAATTTTTTTTGGTCCAACGTATCCCAAGCATAAAGACTTTTCCCTTTAAAATATTCTGTAAAAATACGTCCCGCTTCCAACTCCACTTGTTTGTAGTACGGAAGCATAGCCATAAGTTGAGAATTTATTTTTTCTGTTTTATCCACATAAATATCACTTGACGAATCAATCATAGCATCTAAAAGTTCTTTTAAATTATTTTGGTCTTCTTTTTCTTTATATTCTTCATAAGACATGTCCTGTAAAAGAAAATTTTCCTTTAAATTTTCCAAAAATATATAACGAGGACACCGGGTAAATTCGATAAAATCTGTTTTTGTTATAGCCATTATTTCACAATCTCAACATTAAAAGAACCATCCGCTTGCTTTTGAGCTTTAAATTTTACATTGGCATACTCTTTAATATCCGAGTTTAAAATATGATCACTTACTAAATCTGATCCATAAAAATATGTCTCGTCTTCTTGAAAAGTTGTTTCATTTTTTTGTACATATAAACGAGCCGCATACAAAAGATTATTTTCTTGAACTTCTAAAATTTCCTGTTCGTTTTGGGCATCTTCTAAAGCATAACTTATTTTAGTAATTCCTACAGCAAAGAAGACACCTAAGACTGCAAATAAAATTAGTAATTCTTTAATAGCAAATCCATTTTTTTTCATAAATCTATCCTCTCCTATTCTAAAATTTTTTTAACTACATTATAAATATCTTCATGGATATCTTCAATTTTTTTCATTTTCTTAAAACTGGCACAATTAATCTTTTTCCAAGATAAATAATTAGCTACAAATAAAGCATTTTCATACACTTTATATAAATATGCCTCATTTTGTTCATGAATATCTTCTTTTATATTTTCATTTCTTTTTTGGCGCATCTTTTTGACAAGTTCAAAAGGAGCTTCTAAAAAAATAACAGCATCAGGTCTAGGAAGCCCCAACTTTTCATATTCAAAATCTTCAATATTTTGAATAAACTCTATTTTTTCTTTCTCTTGTTTTAAATTTGCCGATTGATAAATTAAACTTGAAGTCGTATAACGATCTAATAATATAATGTATCCTTTATTATAGGCTTCTTTTAATTTTGTCTGCCATGTAATCATACGATCATAAGCATATAAATTATTAATAAAATACGGAGATAACGAGAAAAGTGAACCAAATTCACCTTTTAAATATTGTTTAACACCCTCTCCTTGAAAAAGATCATAGGAAGGAAAATGATGATAGACTACTTTTTTTCCTTCTTTTTCAAGTCTTTCTTTTAAAAGGCCAAATTGTGTACTTTTTCCTATGCCGTCACAGGCTCCTTCAATAACAATTAATTTACCTTGGTTCATGCTATCCTCTTCATTTCTTGACATCATTTTATCAAAAAAAATGCTAAAATACTATACAAAGCTCGACATATTTTTCATATCTTTTGTAAGAAAAATTATAATTCGACAAAAAATACCCTTTTTAAAAAGTAATATTTTTTTAAGGAGGCGATTTATGACGATCAATGGCTATACTTTAGATGAGGCGCAACAAGCGCCTATCCTGGAAAACCCTAAATACTCTTTAATTATTGCTGGGGCTGGTTCGGGTAAAACTTTAACCTTAATTGGAAAAATTAAATATTTATTAGATACTCAAAAGTGCGAGGCCAAAGAAATTTTATGTCTTTCTTTCACCAATGAAACAGTGAAAGATTTAAAAGAAAAAATTTTACTTAACACTCATCAAGATATTGATGTCTTAACTTTTCATAAATTAGCTTTAAATATTCTTAAAGATTCCTCATTAAAGTTATGTGATGATAAATTTCTTCGTTATGTGGAAAATGAATTTTTTGAAAGTTTTTTTCTAGAAAACAAATACGTTTTAGAAGCTTTAGGAAAAATTTGTTTTTTAAAACCATCCCCAAAAAAAGTAAAAAGACTTTTAAAATCCAATTTAAAGATGGCTATAAAAAAAGATATACATACCTTCTTAATGCTTTATAAAGCCAATAATTACACCGATGAATATTTTATAGAATTGATCAAAAAAGGAAAATATCGTCATTTTTTAATGATAAGTTATGCTCTTTTTTTACTTTACGAAAATGAAAAAAAAGCTCAAAATAAAATAGACTTTGATGATTTAATAAAAGAAGCGATTCAGAGTTTAAAAAAAGAAGATCACCATCTTCCCTATAAATATATTTTAATAGATGAATTTCAAGACACCTCACAACTAAGATTTGACTTAATTTTAGAAATTATCAAGCAAACGAATGCCTCTTTATGTGTCATCGGCGATGATTATCAATCTATTTATCGATTTTCTGGATGTGATTTAAATTTATTTTTACATTTTGATAAGATTTTTAAGAATGCCAAATATTACAAGCTTACAAAAACATACCGTAATAGTAACGAACTTATTAAAGTGGCCGGTGATTTTATAATGAAAAATCCCTATCAAATAAAGAAAAATTTAAAAAGTTCTAAGCACTTAGAAAAACCCATTGTCATTGTATACTATAAAGACTCTAAAAAAGTTTTCAACAGACTTTTAGAAAAAATAGAGACATCTACTCTTCTTGTTTTAGGACGTAACGAAAAAGATATTTTAAATTATTCCTATGATCATTCTAAATATAGTTTTAAATATATGACGGTTCACAAATCAAAAGGTTTAGAAGCTGAAAATGTGATTGTTTTAAACTTAGAAAATAAAATTTATGGGTTTCCGAATCAACTAAAAGATCAAAAAGTGTTATCTCTTATTACAAATCCTGCTCAATTTTTATTTGATGAAGAAAGAAGATTGTTTTATGTTGCCTTAACACGAACAAAAAATTACGTTTATTTACTTGTAAACAAGAAAAATCCTTCTATTTTTATTAAAGAAATTCTAAAAGAAAAGAAGTATATTAAAATTATATATTTATAAATTTTTATTTGTGAAATCATCCAAAAAAAGATATACTTATATTAATACAAAAATAGAGAGGAGACTTTTTATGGGTGAATTGTATCATGGATCCAATAACAAAAATCTTACTGTTTTAGAGCCGCATAAATCAACACATGGGACTTTTGTATATGCAACAAAATATAAAGAACTGGCTACGGTTTTTGCAGGAAAATGTGGAGATGATTTAACCTTTTCTTTGTATCGCCAAAGTCATAAAGAGCCTTGGCAAATTGTTGAAAGATTTGAAGGAGCCTTTGACATTATGTTTGCAAATGAGGCCACCATTTATACGGTTGACGATAAGGATTTTAAGGATATTCATACAGGATTTGCCGAATTAGTTGCCGATACAAATGTAAAAATTCAAAAAAAAGAAGAAATTTCAAATGTTTATGAGGCCCTTCAAAACTTTGAAAAAACAGGACAAGTAAAATTATACACCTATCCGAATCGACCTAAAGATATTCCTTTGAATGATTCAGATTTAATTTTAAAAACCGTCTCAATGGCCAAAAGAAGAAAGGACCCCATTACCAAAGATACCTTTGCTAGACTTCTATATATCCATCCACATTTACTAGATTCTGCCAATAAAGTACTAGCGGAAGAAACAAATAACTGCGAAAAAATAACACCTATCGATCTCGTTTCTAATTTTGATTATTTTATTATGGAAAAAATGGCTTTCAACGAAAAAGAGGAATATTTTAGTCATACAACAAAAGCACTTGTTCAAAAATTCCCAGAATTAACAACAACGTTACATCAAAGAATATCTATGCTTAGTCAAAGTAAAACAGATAAAATTAATTTTTTACTTTCAGGGATGAAATTATCTGATCCTGATTTACCTTTAGAGTTCATAGAGGAAAAGAAAAAGAACTATTTTAACGATCCTAGAGATTTTAAAATAATCGCCCAAGAATTATTTCGAGATAACCAAAAAATAAGGCAAATGAATCGTCTGGTATCTTCTAATAGACAAAATGAGATTTTTAAAGAATCTGTTTTATTAATCGGACCCATAGATAAAGAAATAAAAGAAGAACTCGAAACGACATTAAACCTTCCTTTTCTTTCAATGGAACAAGAAAAAAAGAAACAAGAGACTAAGGCAAGTCATTTAAGTGACTTAAAAGAAAAAGATTTTTACGAAGAAAGTCTTGTCTTTCAGAGCATAGATTCTCCATCTATAATTAATCTCGAAAATAAAAGTAAACTTTGGGAAGATAAATTAATGCAATTTGAAATGAATAAAATATTAAAAAAATTTACAACCACTTTAAATACTTCGCAATTAAAAAATCAAGACTTATACGAAATAGCAGAACAAATAAAAAAGAAAAATCATTACAGTAATACTTTAAAAAGAGGAATTGCTTATGCTATCCCCCTTATTTTAATAAACATTATTTTAGGTATTATAATTGCTTTAATAATTCTTTAGGAATCTATTTTAAATATCTTAATATACCTTCATTTATTTCTTCCTTAGAAGGAAGAGCATTATGACTAATACCATTAAGATAAGAATTAAAACGATTAAGTAGTTCTCTTTGTTTCTTTAAAGTATTTTTTTCTGTGATTTCTTCTTTTTGGAGTTTTTCATCCATATTCATTGGAAACCAGTTCACATGAATTTCATCTAATAATCGTATTCTTTCTAATGGCATACTTCTTTGACCCCGATAAATAGAACGTTGAACACGAAGCCATATACCAACATCCAAACCCTCTTTATCATAATGAATACCATCTTTCGTTTTAAAACTTTGAGAAATATTACAATCACCATAATGTTCATAATAAGTTTTGACCAAGTTATAGTATTGATACCACGTTTTATCAAAATAATTTTCTTCTAATGATGCATCAAGAATTTTAAGTAAGTCAATCCTTTCCAAACTAAGTTTTTCTTGCCGATATAGTCTTCGTTGAGTATGAAACCATCTTCCTACATTAAAACCCGTCGCATCATAATGAATACCATCTTTGGTTTTAAAATTAGATCGTATATCGCAGTTTCCATAATGTTCGTAATAAGTTTTAACTAAATGATAATATTGATACCATGTTTCTGTTTGATTTTTCCTTTTTAAACGGACATGTATAGCTTCTAATAAAGAAATTTTTTCTGGACTTTGTTTTTCTTGTACAAAAGCCGTACGCTGGCTCTCAATCCATGCACCTAGATCAACGCCACCAGGATCCTCGTTAACGCCATCTTTGGTTTTAAATTCTTTAGGTACGTTACAATGACCATAATGTTCATAGTATTTCTTTGCTAAATTATAATGCTGATGCCATCTTTTATCACGGTAATTGTCATCTAAACAAGCCTTAATATCTTCTAATAAAGAAATTTTCATAGAACTTAATTTTCCTTGTTTATAAAGAGTATGTTGAGTACTAAACCAAGCACCAATAGCTAAGCCTTCTTCATCGTAATGAATGCCATCTTTTGTTTTGAAATCATATGACATGTCATAAAGGTCATGATGTTTGCTATAGGTTTTAACTAAGTTATAATAATCCATCCATGTGACGGATAAACGTGATTTTAAATTCTTTAATATTTGGAAAATGTCTTCATTAGCCATTTCAACATCAAAAGAAATATCGGTAAAATGAATTTCACGTTTATTATAAGAAGAACTAGCTTTTATTTTTTTTACTCTATTTTTCAAATTATTTTCTAACTGTTTAATAAAAGAACTATTACCCGAAAAATCTAAAATAATTGGTGCTAATGCAAATTCAACAAGATCTTTCTTACTCGTCCCTTCTTTTATATCCAAGTCTTTATCTTTACATATTTTCATAAGTTCTTCATAACTTTTTTGCATGAGTTCGTCATATTCCTCTTTATTTTTCTCACAGACTGCTAAACATCTTCCTAATTGTTCAAAAAACACAATATCCGAATGAGTGTCTCTTTGCATCATTCCCCCATCAACACCTGGGGCATGAACCCCTTCATTATATTGATTTATAGCAAACATGATTCTTAATTTATTTTTTACGCTTTCTCCTTTTAAATTTTCATCTTTATAAAAAGCTTGTCTATTTTGTTTACCAAATCCTTTCATAGCTCCGGTTGTATAATAAAACTCATAATCTTCTTCTGTTAAGCCCATTTCTTGTAACCAGACTTTTACTTCGTTCATTATAGTATGGATATCACTTTTTCCAGATATGCTATTAACAGGACAAAAATAAATATACTTTCCATTTCGTTTAATATACTTTTGAAAGATAGCCTTTACTACAGGTGATTCATGAACTCTTTTTTTGATATCTTTTAAAACTTTATCCAATTCTTTATTATCTCGATACTTGATATTATTATTTTTTAACTTATCTATAACTTCTAAGTCTTTTTCGAGATTCACATAGGCACTTCGATATAAAAATTTGGGCAATACGCCATCAATGATGGCATCACATATATCATACCTACTACAAACTGTATTTGAAAATATTTCCCCTGTTTCTGGATTTGTCATATCTCTTTCATAAGAAGTTCCTCGATCCCGAACAGCATAAGCTGACATACCAAGCACTTTTAAATTAGGATGACTTTCTATAATATCTTTTATTTTTTGCCCCCATACCGCAGCTAAATGATGAAATTCATCAACGATTAAAAGATCTATTTTCATTTTTGCTAAGTCTTCATAAGATAATTTAACAAGACTTTGATAAGTAATCAATTTTAGATGAGGAAAATCTCTTTTTAAATCTAACAAAGGATTATTAGAAATGATTCCTTCTAAATGTTCAATAATACTTTGTGTTGGAACCACATAAAAGGTAACTTTATCTTTATTATCATACGCTAAACTAAGACCAAGATAACTTTTACCTGTCCCGGTTGCATGTAAAATAGAAGTAATATTATGATTCTTTTGATGTTCTTGTATTTTTTTATAGGCTTCTTTATTATGAGGATACAAGTTAAAAATATTCGTACAATCCATCTTTAATCCCCTCCTTCAGGCATTGAAGGATTATTTTATACTATTTTTATTTGAAATTCAAGAAACAAAAAAAGTGAAAGATTATTTTCACTCAGTTTTTAACAGCAATTAACATTCATCATGGCAAACATTTTCAAGCACTTTATCTATCAAACTTTCATAAATCATTTGTAATTCTTTTTCATTCAATGTTTGATAAGGATTTTCTTGAGTATCTAACGTTTTGGTATGTATGCCAATGACATCGCCATTCGATACAGCAATAACGGTTGGTGCATAAAGTCTTTTTTCATTTATCTTTATAGATGATCCATCCTCACTTGTTAATATATAATCCTCTAAATACGCATCTAATAATTTTAATAATTTATAATAATTACTATTTCCCTCTTTCTCGGTTACAATTTTATTATTTTCATCTAGAGAAAGACTATCCCGAATATTTTCTATATCTAAATAATAGATGGCATTTATATTTTTTTCTTGAGCAGCTTTATCTAGGGCTTCCACCATATTTCGACTCCAAGGACAGCTTTTAAATCCAAAATAAATAATTCCAGACTTATTTTCTAAAATGTTAATAATTTCTTCTTCATTTTTATAAACAAACTTGTTGTTTTCACTAATTTGAAC
Organism: uncultured Bacilli bacterium; assembly: GCA_934101275.1. Taxonomy (GTDB): domain Bacteria; phylum Bacillota_I; class Bacilli_A; order RF39; family UBA660; genus Ventrenecus. Next base: position 4,030 of record CAKOQM010000017.1, on the reverse strand, counting down.
TGTTTTGTATAAAACGTCATCTTTTTCATTTAATTTTCCATTTAAACTTTCATATTCCATTTTAAATTTCGAGGCATCCGTGACAGCGTCCAAAATAGTTTCTTCTTTTTTAAACGCAAAAAATCCACAAACGCAAAAAAGTAAAATTACAATTCCTAATAAAGAGAGTAATATAATGTTATCCTTTTGCAAATCAATACACCTTCTTTACAAAGAATTATACCAAAAAGTAAAATAGAAAAAAAGATACGAAGTAAATTTTGATATATTTTGTCGAATCGATTGCAAATTAAATTTTTTTAATTATAATAACTCTTGTCTTTTGAAAAATCTATTTTCAAAAGATGCTAAATCTTTAGCAAGGGAAATTTAAAATGGAAACGTCATAATAAATGATGTTTCAAAATGTTCCAATTCATTATTGTTCCTTTCAAAAAAATATTTTTAAAAAAGACAGCTGAGAATAATTAAATTTATTTCTCAGCATTTTTTATATTTTCATAAGATTACGAATGTTTTTGATAACTTTTTTTTCAATTCTCGAAATATAAGACTGACTAATCCCTAATATATCAGCAACCTCTTTTTGGGTGTAGCTTTCTTTATTATTAAGCCCATATCTTAAAACCATAATTTGCTTCTCTCGTGGTTTTAATTTATTAATTTCTTCAGAAACACATTTCCTTTCGACAGTTTGCATATAAGAATCACTAACTAAATCGTTATCGGTACCTAATACATCTTCCAAATGAAGTTCATTTCCTTCATTATCATAGTTAAGACTGTCTTCTAAGGAAATTTCTTTTTTCCTTTTTTTATTTTTTCTTATATACATTAAAATTTCATTAGAAATACATCGCGAAGCATAAGTGGCTAATTTAATATTTTTATCTATTTTATACGTTTCGATTCCTTTAATAAGGCCAATAGAACCAATACTTATTAAATCTTCCATATCATAACCTGTGCTCTCATATTTTTTAGCCAAAAAAACCACGAGACGAAGGTTATGTTCAATAAGGATATTTTTAGCAGCTATATCACCTTTTTTGCTTTCAATAAGATACTTTAATTCATCTTCTTTACTAAGTGGTGGGGGTAATTTATCTGTGCTACCAATATAAAAACATTCATTATATTTTTCTTTTAACCATAAAATTATTTTTTGAATCATAAGAAATCCTCCTTAATTGCATTATTTAAAATACACTCCACACCTTCTTTCATAAGCTTATCATCTGTTAGTCCCACTAAATAATCTCTCCTTTCTTTATTATTAATCGTGACTTTAGAAACGAAAAGACATTTCATTAAACCATGCGTATTTAAAGCGTTATAAGGCACATAGCAAACCTTATGATAAGAAATATCCTTTAAACACTCACTCTTTACGATAAGCACTTTTTTCTTCGTTACAGGATCTTTCAATTTATTTCCCGTATCTAAATAAGCGTGAAATGTTTTTTCCTTACCATTTAAAAAAGATACTTTAATATCATAAAAATTTTGATAATAAGATATTTCTTTACGTTGCTTATAATAAACATATAGCATGATGGGTGAAAGTATGACAAGAAATAAATAAGATATCGTCCATTCATTGTAACAAAATAAAAGACCGTTTTGTTCTTCTGTAAAGGAAAGTCTCAAAAAATAAAGAAAACCACCTAAAACAGTACTTGTCATATAAAAATAACTTAAATTTGCTATAAAGTAAGCTTTATCTTTTAAACCAAAAGATATAATGACCATAACAATGCTCACTATTATTTTAAATACAAAAAGGAAGATAGTATTTAAGGGTAAGAATAAAAATAAAATCGTTAAGCTTCCAAATAAACTTCCTAAGAAAATCCGTTTTAGATGGGCATTTCGTTTAAGGGTATTATTAACAGTTAATAAAAGCAAAAAATCGAAGAACAAATTGAGAAGAAAGACTAAATCTACATATATGGTCATATTTCTTCACCCATTCTATTATAAAAAAGAGGTAAGAAAAAAAATGTCATTTTATGGCATTTTCAAAAAAATATTTAAAAAATCAATTTCTCTTTCTTTTAATATGTATTTTCTTACCGTCCCTGTCAAAATATCCGCGCTTTGAATTAAAAGACTTTTTTTTGAATCTTCATAAAGCACTTCCACTTTAACATCGCAAAATATGGGGCTATAATTCGCTTCAAAATGAGGTTTCATTCCTTTTGTAAGTTCTTTTTGAATACTCATCGCAAGATTATATAGTCCATTTGATTTTATTGTTTGGTTATCAATCATAATTTTTATTTCCAGGGGCAAGTCCCTTTTTAGATATTTTCTTTTTAAAAGGTCTTTAAGAACTTCTTTTATTAATCTTTTTAAAGCATAATCAATAAATCTTCCTTTGGCTTTCGCATTTTTCTTAATAGGATCATATAATTTATCATTTTCAATTAAAACAGCATAAACATAATTCTCAGAAAATTTTTTTATAAATTTTTGACGATCTTTGTATTTTAAAATATTACTTTTGATTTCTTTTTGATAAGGATATTTATGTTTAATTTCCTTAAGATATCTCTTATATTCACTGCAAAAGCTTTGACAAGCTTGCTCACTTTTAAAAACAAAACCACCATAAAATAAATAATTGTTTTTTTCATCAATTTTGCCAGAATCATCTAACGTAAAATATATTTTTTGCATAAAAAATACCTCCTTTAATGGGAAGTATTCTAATTTTTTTATTTTAAATTGCAAGTGATTCGACAAAACATGTCAAAATATAACAGCAATTCATTTTTTGAAGCCACGTGATAATTTTAGACATTCCCTTTTCCTTATTTCTAATATGACTTAAAAACTCTTTTTTTCATTTGAATTTCCGACCCAGAAATAATCAAATAAAAAAGAGTGATTTTGACACTCTTAATAATTATCTTTGCTTCTTAAGAAAGATGGAATATCAAACTCTGCTGTGTCATCATCATCGATTCTTCTTTTAGGCATTGGACTATCAGCTTCTTTTTCATCTTTACCATCAAAACCGGTAGCAATAACAGTAACAATAACTTCATCTGTTAAATTAGAGTTTGGAATAGCACCAAAGATAATATTGATATCACTATTGGCAGCTTCTCTTACTGTTTCAACAGCATCTTCAATTTCAAATAGGGTTAATGAATCCCCACCTGTAATATTGATAATAGCATCTGTTGCGCCATCAATCGTTGTTTCAAGTAGAGCACTTGATACAGCTTGACGAGCCGCTTCTACTGCTCTATTTTCACCAATACCCATACCAATACCGATTAAAGCTGTTCCAGACTTTTCCATAACAGTTTTAATATCAGCAAAGTCTAAGTTTACAATTCCTGTAACAGCTATTAAATCAGAAATAGACTGAACACCACGGTGTAACACATTATCTACTTCTTTAAAAGCATCTTGGAATGTTGTCGTTTTATCAATAATTTCTCTTAAACGATCATTTGGAATAATGATTAAAGTATCCACATGTTTTTTTAATTCTTCAAGACCTAAAAGAGCATGTTCCATTCTTCTTTTACCTTCAAAGCGGAATGGCTTAGTTACAATGCCAACCGTTAAAGCTCCTGTTTCTTGGGCAATTTCTGCAATGACAGGAGCAGCACCTGTACCGGTTCCACCACCAAGACCACAAGCCACAAAGACCATATCAGCTCCTTTTACGGCTTGTTCTATATCTTTTTTACTTTCTAATGCCGCTTCTCTTCCTACTTCAGGATTTGAACCAGCCCCTCTTCCGCCTGTAATATTGGCTCCAATTTGAATTTTATTCTTTGCCTTACTCGCATTTAAAACTTGTAAGTCAGTATTTACAACATAAAATTCGACTCCTTGAACACCTTCTTCAATCATTCGGTTAACAGCGTTATTTCCGCCACCACCAACACCGAAAACTTTTATTTTTGCAATAGGATCTATCTTTAAATTACCGTCCATAAATACACCTTACCCTCCTTAATTATCAAAAAAATAACCGAATAATTTGCCAAGAATAGAATTCTCACCA
>CAKOQM010000016.1 GCA_934101275.1 uncultured Bacilli bacterium | reverse complement strand
AGAATCTTTTACGGATTCTTTTTTTGACATGTTTTGTCGAATCGGTTGCAAATAAATTTTTTATATGTAGAATAAGGGCAGTTTTTTCGAAAAGACATCAAATGAAAGGATTAAATATATGACAACAAATATGACAGCAAAAGAAAAAATTAAGTTTCCTTTGCTTAAAGATAAGGTAGCTAAAAAATTATTTACCGAGAAGAAAATAGGCTTAGAGTATCTTCGGAAGATCATAAGTCTAGCCATCGGTATTCCTGCAGATATGATAGATAAAGATATCAAACTCATTCATCCAAGTATCGGTATTAATAAAAATATCGTTAATTCCGAGGCGGATGTTGTTTTAGAAAATGATGAATTCTATGTTAATTTAGAAATTAATTATTATAATAATGAAACCAGTGATATTAAAAATGGTTTATATTTATGTCACTTACTGTTAAGACAAGTAAAAACGGCTAAAGAATATGAAAATCTAAAAAAAGTTTATCAAATTAACTTAAACAGTTATGATGCTTTAGGTCAAGGAGACTTTATTTATCACAGTAAACTATATGAAAAGAAATATCATATAGAAAGAAGTGATTTTATAGAAATCATCGATATCAATCTAGAAAACTTACGGCAAATCGATTATAATACTCTTATAAAGAGCGATGATATGACATTAGAAAAAGCATTATACCTTTTCGTATGTGATGACATTGAAAAGTTAAATGCTATTTATGAGGGTGATAAATTGATGAAGAAGTTAATAAAAGAAAATGAAGATTTATTAAAAGACTTTGATGAAATGCTTTATTATGACCGAGACAAAATGTTTCTAAATGCTTGTTATGATAAAGGCTATAATAAAGGAAAAAATGAAGGCAAACAAGAAGAACGCCTACAAATTGCTAAAAATCTTTTGAAAAAGCAAATACCTATTCAAGATATCATTGAAATAACGGGCTTAACAGAAGACGACATAATGAACTTAGAAGATCAAAAAAATTCAGATTAATCTGGATTTTTTTACTAAAGAAGGTGGAAATTTAGATGTACATAAATATTTTAACAGAAATAAAAAATAAAAAATTAGACAAAAGCTTTATTTATAAGGTTCCCCCTTCTTTGGAAGATAAGGTGGCTATAGGTAAAAGAGTTTTAATACCCTTTAATCATTTTACATTAGAAGGTTATATTCTATCTTTTTCGGATGAAATTTATTTGGGTGCTAAAGAAATCATAGATGTCTTAGATGATGAACCTGTTCTAACAGAGGAAATGATGGAATTGGGTGAATTTTTACATGAAAAAACATTAGCTAGTTTAACAAGTTGTTTTGATGCGATGCTTCCTAAAGCTTTAAAAGCTCAAAAAAAAGCTCATGTTTCTATTAAGTATGAAAGTGTTTTAAGGTTGACAGAAACTTATGATAAATCTTTAAAACAGTGTCAAAATAAGACCCAAAAAGAAGTGGTAAAATTGTTTGAAAAAACGAGTTATGTTTTAAAAACCAATGCTAATGAGATAAGTCTTTCAGCTACTAAAACACTTCTTAAAAGAAAGATATTAAATGAAGAAAAAAAAGAACATTATCGTTATGAATGGACGGCTGAAAATAAAGTTGTTAAAAATTTAAATCCTGATCAAAAAAAAGTGTATGAAAAAATTAAAGCAGGTTTTAATACCTCTAAAACTTATCTTTTGCATGGGGTGACAGGTTCAGGAAAAACAGAAGTTTATATCAAACTTATTAAAGATGTTTTAAATATAGGAAAAACGGCTCTTGTTCTTGTGCCTGAAATAAGTTTGACACCACAACTTATAAGACGTTTTGCAAGCGCTTTTGATGAACCTATGGCTGTTTTACATTCTGGTCTTTCTGATGCTGAAAAATATGATGAATTTAGACGCATTTTAAGGGGAGAGGTTAGTATTGTTATTGGAGCTCGTAGTGCTTCTTTTGCCCCTTTAAAAAATATAGGGATCATCATATTAGATGAGGAACATTCTTCTTCTTATAAACAAGAAAGTAATCCTCGTTATCACACTCTTGATGTTGTTTTAAAAAGAAGTCAAAAACATCATTGTCCCGTTTTACTTGGCAGTGCCACACCTTCTATAAGTACTATGGCTCGGGCACATAAAAAAGTTTATGAATATGTTTATTTAAATAAAAGAGCCCAAGAAAGTGTTTTACCTTCTGTTTACTTAGTGGATATGGCTATAGAAAACCGTGAAAATCATCCTGTGCTTAGTCGTCTACTTGAAGAAAAAATTAGGGAAAAATTAAAGAATAAAGAACAAATTATGCTTTTACTAAATCGGAGAGGCTATAGTACAACGATGTCATGTTCCTCTTGTGGCTTTACGTACCGGTGTCCTAATTGTGAGATTACGCTTACATATCATAAAAAGGCCAATCAACTACGTTGTCATTACTGTGGTTATACAAAATATTTAGATACTTTATGCCCTAATTGTCATGAAAAATCTTTAAGTGATTATGGTATGGGAACCGAAAAATTAGAAGAATATATAAACAAAAAATTTCCTTCGGCCAGAGTTATTCGGATGGATAAAGATACGACAAGCAAAAAGGGAGAACATAATCAAATTATAAAAGATTTTCAAGATTTAAAATATGATATTTTACTAGGGACACAAATGATTAGTAAAGGCCTTGATTTTCCCAATGTGACTTTAGTGGGTATTTTAAATGCCGATGCCTCTTTAAACATCCCCGATTATAAAAGTAACGAAAATACCTTTGCCTTATTAAGTCAAACCTGTGGTCGAGCAGGAAGAGGTCAAAATAAAGGTGAAGTGGTTCTTCAAACGTTTAATCCTGAAAATTATATTATGCAATGTGTTGCGAAAAATGATTATTTTTCCTTTTATAAATATGAAATGAATATTCGAAAAACTTTAAAATATCCTCCTTTTTATTATCTTTCTATTTTAATATTTAAAGATAAAAACTATCAAAAAGTTTATGAAGAAGCAAAAAAAGCTAAAGAATATTTAGAAAAACGCTTAGATTCTAATTTTATTATTCTTGGCCCAACAGCTGCGAATGTCTTTTTAATGAATAAAACTTATTACTTTGAAATAACCATTAAATATAAAAATAAAGAAGCTTTGATACCTGTTTTGAAAGAACTTTATCTTTACACAAAAGTGGGACTTGATATTGATTTTATCTTTTAAGTTGTGCTATAGTTTTACTATAGGAGAGTAGAGTAAAAATGAAGAATTTATCAAAAACCCAAAAGACTATTTTAGTATCGATTGTTATTATCCTAATATTATCTATAACAGTAGGTATTAGTTATGCCTTATGGACTATTAATTTAAACCAAGAAGGACAAAATGATATTGCAACGGCTTGTTTCAATATTACTTTTGCTGAGAAAAACAATTTAAGCTTGCAAAATTCGTATCCTTTATATGATGCTGATGGTAAGAAATTAAAACCTTATGAACTTACTATTACTAATAATTGTGATTCTTATGCATCCTATCAAGTAAACTTAGAAGTCTTAAATACGACTACTTTAACAAGCTATAATTACATTAAAGCTATGGTAGGAACAACAACAGAGGGCACAGAAAGTGAAGTAAAATTAGATTTATTATCAAATTATGAAACAGTTACTAAAACACTTAGTGATGCTTTAACGTCATTCAAACTTGATACAGGTTATTTAGATGCCAATGAAACAAAAACATATACCTTAAGACTATGGCTAGATGAGAATGTAACGACAGATACCCCAAATGTTCAAAATACAAATATCAATACAAAAGTAACGGTCTCAGCAAGTTATGTTGAAGAATTACCGAAACCACCTGCAGCAGAAGCAATAGCCTCTTTAGTAAGTGGAGCAGATACTAGTTCAACAGATGTTTATACTGTTCCAGACAAAACAAGTGATAGTTGTACTTATACTTTAGCGTATGATGGAACGAGTGATAACAATTTAAGATACGTTGGGTCTAATCCTTGTAACTATGTCAAAATAGATGATGAATACTGGCGTATTATAGGTGTTATTAATAATATAGATGATGGCACAGGCAAAAAAGAAAGTAGAATAAAATTAATAAGAAATGAGTCCATAGGAACATATTCATGGGATACATCCGAATCATCTGTCAACAATGGTTATGGTGTGAATGAATGGAGTCAAGCAGATTTAATGAAATTATTAAATCCAGGGTATGAAAGTGAAAGTATTGGTGGTTCCTTGTACTACAACAGTGTTTCAGGGGAATGCTATTCTAGTAATAATAATGGAACAACAGCCTGTGATTTTACAAATAGTGGTTTAAAAACAAATTTAAAGTCATTAATAGGTGACACCTTATGGAGCACAGGAACAAATGGTACAAGTAGCTATACATCATCAAGCAATGGATTGGTGAGTCATTTTTATAGTTACGAAAGAAGTAGTAATACAGGAAAGATATGTTCATCAGGAACATACTGTAATGATACAGTAAAAAGAACAACAACGTGGAATGGCAAAATAGGATTAATGTATCCAAGTGATTATGGATATGCGACCAGTGGAGGAAGTACAAGTAATCGAACAAGTTGTTTAAATAAAGAATTATATAACTGGGATAGTAGTTCTTATAGTAACTGTAAAAATAATGATTGGCTTTATAATTCAAGCAGTTGGCAATGGACGCTGTCTCCGTACGCGAACTCTTCGCGTGCTAGCAATGTGTTCAATGTCGACTACACTGGCACTGTCAACAACTACAATGCAACCTATGCTGGTTTGGTGCGCCCTTCGGTATATCTGATATCGAAAACGTCGATTTTAAGCGGTGAAGGAACGCTTGAAAATCCATACGAAATTGGGTAGCGGTAGTAAGTGACTCCTTTTATGATCAAATGAGCTTGTTGTCACAATTGTTGCTAACTTTGTTTTAACAGTGTAGTGTTTCTACACTGTTCTTGCTTTTTGGATGAAAGTAACGTATTATATATTATCAATGAAATGAAAGGGATATTTTATGAAAGATTTTAAATTAATTAAAAGAATGGGTGTTTATACTTTAGTTGGAACTCTTTGTTTTAGTAATCCTCTTGTTGTAGAGGCTAAGGATTATAGTGAGACAAAACAAGAGTGGATAAAAAAAGCGAAAGATCTTGGTGCAAAGGTTGCAGAATATTCTTCTAAAGTGGAAGAAAAAGTTTATGACACAATGAGAAATTTTGAAGTTTATGATGCTGATAAAGTATGGCTTATTACTGATACGCCAAACATAGATCCTAATGAAGAACGTCATTATTATTTTGTGAATGGTGGTTTTTCTAAGGGTAAAAAGACCACGTATTATGATAAATATAATCATAAGGTAAAGGATTGTGAACTTGTTCGTAGGGCTTATTGCGTCGTTGAAAGATTATATTTTATCGGAGCTGATACGGATAAGTCTTTTATGGCAACTGAAACTATTGATTATCAAAATGAAACCGTAAAAGAAAATTATGTGGACTTTAATAAAGATTATTTATATGACGATAATTTAGATGTGACTTATGGTCGAATTGTTGATTGGCAAGATTTGCTACCAGAAAGTGAAATTAAAGATACTTATAGTTTAGAAGAATTACGATCTTTATTAGATAAATACTTTAATAACTATGATTATGATTTTACAAATGTGGTTTCAAGAACCAGAAAGTAGGATATATGAAAGATACAAAAGTTGTTTTTATGGGAACGCCTTTATTCGCCGTTCCTGTTTTAGAAAAATTAATTTTAAATACAAATGTTTTGCTTGTTGTTAGTCAACCTGATAAAGAAGTAGGAAGAAAGCACATTTTACAAGCTACTCCTGTTAAAGAAGTGGCTTTAAAGCATAATATTCCAGTTTTTCAACCGGTTAAGATTAAAGAGGATTATGAAGAAATAAAAAAACTAAATCCTGATTTAATTATTACCTGTGCCTATGGTCAAATTATCCCTGAAGAATTACTTAAAGTACCTAAGATTGGTTCTTTTAATGTACATGCCTCTTTACTTCCTAAATATAGGGGTGGTGCACCGATTCATTGGGCGTTGATAAACGGAGATGAAAAAACAGGTGTTACTATTATGTATATGGATAAAGGGATGGATACAGGGGATATGGTTTCTAAAGTAAGCTATGATATTAAACCAACAGATAATGTTGGGACCCTTCATGAAGTTTTATCTGTTTTAGGGGCCAACTTACTTATAGATACGTTACCTAGTATTATAAATCATACGAATCATCGAGAAAAACAAGAAGAAAAAGAAGTGAGTTATGCCTATAATATTAAAAGAGAAGATGAACGTCTTGATTTAAATGATACGGGTTTTAATGTGCTTAACAAAATAAGAGGTTTAAATCCTTTTCCTACGGCTAATATTCTTGTCAATAATGAAGAGTTTAAAGTGTTAGAAGCTACATTTGAAAGTCATTTAGAAAGTGTACCTGGTAAGGTAAGAGAAGTTAGAAAAGATAGTATAGGTATTGATGTTAAAGATGGAACTATTTATATTAAAGAATTAAAGCCGTTTGGTAAAAAAACTATGAAAACCAAAGATTATTTAAATGGTGTTTCTAAAGAGATTATTTTAAATTGGAAAATTAATGTATAAGGGGGATTTTATGAATCTTTATGGTTTAACAAGACAAGATTTAGAAAATTATTTTGAAAGTATTTCGGAAAAGAAATTTAAGGCGACTCAAGTCTTTGAATGGCTTTATCAAAAACGTGTTTCTTATGTGGATGAGTTTTCAAACATAAAAAAAGAAATCAGAGAGAAACTTAAAAGTACGTTTACATTAGATCTTCCTGTTTTGATTAAAAGAGAACAGGATACGGATACAGAAAAATATTTGTTTGAACTTAGTGATGGGGAAAAAATTGAGGCTGTTTTAATGAAACATAATTATGGTAATTCGGTTTGTGTTTCTTCCCAGGTTGGTTGTAATATGGGATGTCGTTTTTGTGAGTCTGGACGCCTTAAAAAAATACGTAATTTAGAGACCTATGAGATGGTTGGCCAACTTCTTGCTATTGAGAAAATAAGTGGTTTAAAGATCAATTCGGTTGTTATTATGGGGATTGGAGAGCCTTTAGATAACTATGACAATGTTATGAAATTTATTTTAATTATTAATGATGCCAAAGGTAGCCAAATAGGAGCTAGACATATCACTTTATCGACCTGCGGCCTTGTTCCTAAAATAAAAGAGTTAAGTGATTTTCCTCTTCAAATTAATTTAGCTATTTCTCTTCACGCTCCTAATGATCGCTTAAGAAATCTTTTAATGCCGATTAGTAAAGCTTATCCATTAAAAGAACTTATGGAGGCTGTTGACGAGTACATTTTGAAAACAAATCGTCGTGTTACTATGGAATATATTATGCTTGATAATGTCAATGATAATGAAAAATGTGCGAAAGAATTAGCAAGTCTTTTAAGAGGAAGAAATGTTTATGTGAATTTAATTCCTTATAATGAAACGAATCACATTGAATTCAAAAAAAGTTCTAAAGAAAAGATTAATGCTTTTTATGATACGTTATACAAAGAAAAAATAAATGTAACCGTTAGAAGAGAGTTTGGTAGTAAAATCTCAGCAGCATGTGGACAACTTAGAAGTAAGGAAGTATAAATGGATATTACTTATAAGTTTGTTTTGCCAAATGAAGAGATAGTACATCTTTTAGAGTCCTTACGTTTTGATGTTTTTGATATGGATAAAGCTTATTTAAAAGAAAACGAAACGTTCTATGAACATTCTTTATTAAATGGTCAAGTTTATGCTTTCGGAGCTTTTTTAGGAGAAGAACTTCTCGGTGGATGTTATGTGAGTGTTAATTTAAATCATTTATATATCGATCAGATTTTTATAAAAAGAGACTATCAAAAAGAAAAAATAGGTGGCCATCTTTTAAAATACGTTTTACAAAGAAAAGGATTAGTGGAAGAACTTTCTGGAGTATGTTTGAAAGGTGTTTTTTTAGATGCCTATTATAATAAACAAAATTTCTATGAAAAATTAGGATTTAAAGAAACAAATGGCAGAATGCACAAAAGTTTTTAAAGGATTACTTCTTGACACTTATGGCCTAAAATGATAGTATGAAGGCAATTAAACGAAGTGGTGTTGTTTTATTTGCGTATAGATAGACTCTACTTGGAGTCTATTTTTTCTTAGGAGGGTTTTGTATGGAAAAAATGGTTTTGCAGGGTCTTGAAAGATTTAATGAAGAAGAACAAGAAAATATTTTAAAAGCTTATTGGTTTGCTGTTAAAGCTCACGCGGGCGTTAAAAGAAAAAGTGGAGAAGAATATGTGAGTCACCCTATCGCGGTAGCCCAGATACTCATTGATGGCCATAAAGATTGTTCTACGGTATGTGCGGGTCTTTTACACGATGTTATTGAAGATACTTCTTATACTTCAGAATCTATTTTAAATCTTTTTGATTCTAAAAGGGGTCCTGAGATTGTTAAATTAGTCGAGGGTGTTACGAAAGTTAGTCGACGTTTTGATATGTCCAAACAAGCCATTACTTATGCCAGTTTAAGAAAACTAATGACTTCTTGTGCAAGTGATGTCAGAGTGGTTGAAGTAAAACTTGCAGACCGTCTACATAATATGAGAACCGCAGAGTTTTGGAATGAGGAAACACGTCAAAGAAAAATATTAGAGACAACGGAAGTTTATATTCCTTTAGCGGAAAGAACAGGAGCTTATCGTATCAAAAATGAACTTGAAGATATTTGTTTTAAATATACGTATCCTAAAGAATATGAAATCGTAAAACAAGAAGGAAAACAGCTTATGGACAAGTATGAAGGTGAAATGAAAGATGTTTCTTATCGTATTCAAAACAATTTAGAAAAAGAAGGTCTTGAAAGTAATATTACGTATCGTATTAAAAACTTATATGGTCTTTATTTAGAATTTGAACGTTATAAAACAAAGAAAAAATCTTCAGAAGATATTTTATCTATTAAAATTATTTTAAAGGAATTAAGAGATTGTTATTTAGCTTTGGGCGTAGTCAATCAACTTTATCCTTCTAAAAGTGTTATTGATTTTATAAGTAATCCAAAACCAAACGATTATCAATCCATTCATGATGTTATTACAACATCTAGTGGAGAAAATTATCTGGTTAAAATAAGAGATCAAAAAATGGAAATACATGATGCTTATGGTATGAGTTCGGATCGTTTTCAAAACAAAGGTGGTTTTCATATTTTCCAATCTGTTTTTACTTTTGATGATGACAGTGTCAATGATAAAGCTTTTTATAAAAAAATTGAAAAAGATATTTTAAAGAAAACGGTCGATTTTTTTGATAAAAGTGGTCATCGTCGCAGTTTACCTACGGGGGCTACAGCTCTTGATTTTGCGTACGCGATTCATAGCACAATTGGTTTAAAAATGAGTAAAGCCATAGTTAATGGGGATATTGTTGATAAAAATTACCGTATTAAAGATAATGATCAAATAAGTATTATAACGAGTGATGATTATGTATGTCCAACCCCAGAGGATATAAAAATTGCTAAAACGGTTTATGCCAAAGAAACCATACGCAAAGAAATGAACCGTATTTTAAGGAGAATTTAATGAATGGTATTTTATTTATAAATAAACCGGAAGGTTTGACCAGTCGTGATGTGGTGAATAAGATTTCTAAGATTTTTCAAACAAAAAAAGTGGGCCATACCGGCACATTAGATCCTATGGCAACAGGTGTTTTAGTTTTGTGTCTGGGAACCTATACAAAATTAGTAGATAAGATAACAGCTTATGAAAAAGAATATATGGCAACTATGAAGCTCGGAATAAAAACAGATACTTTAGACACTACGGGTCATATTTTAGAAAGAAAAGAGGTCAAAATATCTCCGGAAGTGATTCAACAGGTTTTTAATACTTTTCCTAAGGAGTATACCCAAACGGTACCAATCTATTCGGCTGTAAAAGTGCGTGGCAAAAAATTATATGAATATGCGAGAGAAAAAGAAGAAGTGGCATTACCAACAAGGAAAGTAGAAATAAAAAAATTAGAACTTTTAAAAATAGAAAAAGATGAAATTACATTTAAAGCGCTTGTCTCAAAAGGAACTTATATTCGGAGTTTAATTCTTGATTTAGCGCATCAAATGAACACAGTTGCTTCGATGAGTAAGCTTGTAAGAACAAAACAAGGAGACATTTCTCTTGCAAATTGTTTTTCTTTAGAAGATATTCATATAAACACCCCTTTAAAAACGATTGAAGATTTATTTTCTTATCCTAAAGTTTCTTTAAATGAAGAAGAATACAGACGTTTTTTAAACGGAAATAAATTAGCTTTAGATACCAAAGATACCGTTGTTTTTGTAACGTATCAAAATAAAACAGTTGGTATTTATGAAAAAGAAGAAGAATTCTATCGTCTTATGTTTAAGGCTATTTAAATCTTTTTGTTTGTCATCTTTCTTTTAGAGTGTTATGATATTTTCTCATGAAAGAGGTTGTTATGCAAAAGGCATTATTTCATTTGATTTATGATTATTCTGTTTTGGGTAAAATGGATGCTAAAGAGTATGTTGAAAATCTTGTTCGCTTACATGTTTCTTATAATTCTTTAAAAGACTATATAAAGAAAATAGAAATTGTTCCAGGCTATAGTAAAAAGTGCCCGGATGCTGTAGCCTTATACAGTAGTGTGGCTAAAAAAATTTACATTTTTCGAGCGAAGGCTTTAGAATTTGAAAAGAAAACACTTTATAAAGATGAAGCGTTTAGTTTTTTTGAACGATGTGTCGTAAAATCTATGCCTTTAACGCAAATTATTTTACATGAATTAGAACATGCTCATCAGTCTGCCCTAATGAAAACAGGTGCTTCTTTAGAGGCCGACATATTACGATTAAGTCGTAAACCTTATTTAATGAGGAATTTAAAAGAATCTATTTTTTGTCGAGATTTTTTTAATGTCCTTACTTGTTTAAGTGATTTTTCTGATCAGCGTAGAACAAATTATGTTGAAAATTACTTTCTGGCGCCTGAAGAAAGGCTTGCCCAAGTTAAGTCTCATCAACTACTTTTAGAGGCTCTTAGGCTAGAAGGAATCAATAGTGCTCATTTAGTTTCTTATGAAAAAGAATGTATTTTAAAAAGTTATCTATGTGGTTATGAAATTGGGTTAGATACTTCACCGACGCTTATTTATTTAGAAAATAACGGTGTTATGCCTTTTTTAGAAAAATTGAAATGGTTTGATAAAGATCCTAAAAAGTGTTTAGAAAAACAGCAAAGAAGATATTCTTTGGAAAAACGTTTAAAATATGGATTGATGATTGATCAACAAGAATATGAAGAAATAAATCATGAATTAAAGCTTATAAAAAAATAAATTTTTTAAAGAAAAGCGGAAAGTATTTACCCCAAATGTTTCTCGTGATATAATAAGTTCCTGAAAGAAGGAATTAAAAATGTCAAGAATTATAGACGTACATGCAAGAGAAGTACTTGACTCAAGAGGTAACCCTACGGTTGAAGTAGAAGTTTACACAGAATGTGGTGAAATGGGTCGCGCAAGCGTTCCAAGCGGTGCCTCTACAGGAGAAAGAGAAGCCTTAGAACTACGTGATGGTGATAAGTCTCGTTTTATGGGAAAGGGTGTTTTAACGGCTGTTAACAATGTTAATGAAATCCTTGCTCCAGAAATTATTGGTATGGATGTTACTGACCAAGTTGGCATTGATAAAAAATTAATTGCCTTAGATGGTACAAAAGATAAATCAAAATATGGTGCTAATGCTATTTTGGGTATTAGTATGGCTGTCGCTCGTTGTGCTGCTAATCACTTTGGTATGTCATTATATCGCTATTTAGGTGGAACGAATGCTAAAAAAATGCCTGTTCCAATGATGAATGTGTTAAACGGTGGCTCTCATGCGGATTCATCTGTTGATTTCCAAGAATTTATGATTATGCCTGTAGGTGCTAAAAGTATTCATGAAGCCATTCGAATGGGTAGTGAAGTTTTCCATAACTTAAAAAGCGTTTTAAAAGCAGCTGGTCAAGTTACGGCTGTTGGTGATGAAGGTGGTTTTGCACCAAATCTTAAAGATAACGAAGAACCTTTAAAATGTATTATGGAAGCTATCGAAAAAGCTGGTTATAAACCAGGCGAAGATATTTGCATCGCCATGGATGTTGCCGCCAGCGAATTTTATAATCCAGAAACGAAAATGTATGATTTAGTTAAAAGTAATGGAGGTTCTAAAACAACCGATGAAATGATTGATTGGTTTGAAGAACTTGTTAATAAATATCCAATTATATCTATTGAAGATGGCTTAGGCGAAAATGACTGGGAAGGTTGGAAAAAACTTACCGATCGTTTAGGTAAAAAAGTTCAACTTGTTGGTGATGATTTATTTGTAACGAATACGAGTATTTTACAAGAAGGTATTAACAAAGATATCGCAAATGCTATCTTGATTAAAGTAAATCAAATTGGAACATTAACAGAAACTTTTGATGCTATGGAACTTGCAAGAAGTCATGGCTATACGGCTGTTGTATCTCATCGTTCTGGGGAAACGGAAGATACGACTATCGCAGATATCGCAGTTGCCTTTAATGCCGGTCAAATTAAAACAGGTTCTATGTCTCGTACGGATCGTATTGCTAAATATAATCAACTTATGAGAATTGAAGAAGAACTTGGTGAGGAAGCTATTTATCCAGGTAGACATGCTTTTTATAACATTTATAAAAATTAAAAAAATGATTGACAAAGACGTATAACTCTGATAGTATGAAATACGTTATAGAAAAAGAAAGAAGCAACGGATTATCCATCTGTTCACCTTAGTATCATAGTACTGGGTTAAAACAATTAAAAAATCGAGTAAAATTGTTTAGTGAAAGGTGGATAGGTTCGTTCTGTCCATCTTTTTCATTGTATGGAGGTGCATTGATATAGCAAAGAAAACGGATGAATTACCAATTAATAATAATATTCGCGTAAGTGAACTTATGGTAATCGGACCTAATGGAGAACAAATGGGTATGAAATCATTAGAAGATGCTAAGACAATTGCAAGTTTTGCAGGTCTTGATCTTGTTTTGATGAGTGGTAATGCCACACCTGCTGTGGGTAAAATTATGGATTATAACAAATATCGTTATGAAAAACAAAAAAAGCAAAAAGATGCTTTAAAAAAACAAAGAGAAACGAACAAAGAATTAAAAGAATATCGTTTATCAGTTAATATTGATATCCATGATTTTGAAACACGGGTTAAAAATGCGGGTGACTATCTAACACGTGGTCACAAAGTAAAAGCATCTATTCGTTTTAGAGGAAGAGAAATGGCTCACCCTGAATTAGGTCGAGAAGTATTAAATAAATTTGCTGATAAGTTAAGTGAGATGAGTATCGTTGAAACGCCTGTCAAACAAGAAGGACGTAACATGTATATCATCTTAGCACCTAAAAAATAGAAAGAAGGAAGTTAAAATGGCTAAAGGACCAAAAATGAAAACTCATAAAGCAAGTAGCAAAGTTTTTAAAAAGAAAAAAAATGGTGAACTTTCTTACAAATTAAGTAACAGTAACCATAAAACAAGTAAAGATAGTGCAAAACAAATTCGTCAAAGACGTAACAAAGGAACATTAAGCAAAGGAGAAGCTAGCAGAATTAAATCTGTTATCTAGTAAGGTGGTGTAAATATGGCAAGAGTTAAAGGCGGAACTGTTTCTAAAAACAGAAGAAGAAAAGTATTAAAACAAGCAAAAGGTTATTTTGGCAGCAAACATCGTTTATATAAAACGGCTCAAGAACAAGTTTTCCATAGTGGTGCTTATGCTTACAGAGATCGTCGTCAAAAGAAAAGAGATTTCAGAAAACTTTGGATTACACGTATCAATGCAGCCTGCCGTATGAATGATATTAGTTATTCTAAATTCATGAACGGTTTATCTAAAGCTGGTATTGAAATCAACCGTAAAATGTTAAGTGAATTGGCTATCGATAATCCAAAAGCTTTCACTGAATTAGTTGAAGTTTCTAAAAAAGCTTTAAATGGCGAAGTTAAAGAAACAAAAGCTGTTAAAGAAGAAGTAAAAGAAGAAAAGAAAGTGACTCCTAAAAAGGAAGAAACAAAAAAAGAAGAATCTAAAGACTATAGTAAAATGACTTTAGCTGAATTAAAAGCAGTTGCTAAAGAACAAGGCTTAAAAGGTTATTCTACTATGAAAAAAGACGAATTAATTAGTAATTTAAAATAATTCTTTTAGAAGGACATTCGAAGCGGATGTCTTTTTTTTGAACTAAAAATATGTTATATTTTTAGTAGTATGAATGGGGTTGTCGCATGGGTAAAAGTAAAAAAATAATTTTGATCGTTCTTTGTTTTTTTCTACTTTTCGTAGCGTTTGGTAGTTATATCTTTTATGATTATAAACAAATCGAAAAAAGAATACATAAAAATGTTGTAAAAGAATATGGCGAAGAGGTAGGCATATATGACTTAATAGATGATAAAACCCAGTTATCGACAGATCTTTCTTTAAATACTTTAAAAGATATTGGAGAATACGAAGTTAAAGTAAAAGTGAAATATTATACGTATCGTGTAAAAATTTCTATTTTGGATACGACTCGCCCCATCATTGAAGTTCAAGATTTAGAAAGATATATAGATGAGGATTTACCAACGGCTGAAGATTTTATTGTAAGTATTTTAGATACTTCTTCTTATACTATTGAACCCTTATCTTTAGAAAAAAAATTAGGTCAACAGGATGTTTTTATTACCGTACGAGATATTTACCAAAATGAATCAACAATGAAAGCAACGCTTACCTTAAAAGAAGATAAAGAGCCACCAACTTTTAAGGGACTTTCTTATCTAACCATCGAAGTTGGCGAAAGTGTGGATTTAAAAATAGGAGTTACGGTGACGGATGAACGTTTTGGAAGTGTTTCTTATACGGTAGATGATAGTAAAGTAAGTTACAACGTGCCAGGTCTTTATAACGTTTATTATACGGCCAGTGATCCTTTAGGAAATGAAGTGATCTCGTCAAGAACGTTGCAAATTATTCCTAAAGAAATAACCTATCAAATTGTTGATTTTCCAACCTTTAATCAGTATCCAAATTATCCAAATGGCTGTGAAAGTGTGACCTTATATAACTTACTTCGTTTTTATAAGGTAGATGTGACCATGGAAGATATTGTTTCTTCTTTAAAGAAAGGAGAAAGTCCTTATGATGAAGGAAGTGTTCGTTACGGGGGCAATCCTGAACTTGAGTTTGTGGGTGATCCTAAAGATAATACCGGTTATGGTGTTTATCAAAAACCTATTTTAGAAGTGGCCAATAAGTTTAAAGCTGGTATGGTAGATTATACGGGTCATTCTTTAAATAGTGTTCTTTCTTTGGTAGAACAAGGCATTCCGGTTCAAGTTTGGGTTTCGATTAATCTCGTGGATACGGATGTTTATGATTCTTGGATTTATAAACCCACCGGGGAAGTTATTTCGTGGCTCGGAGATTTACACAGTGTTGTTGTTATTGGCTTTAACAGTCAAAGTGTTATTGTTTCGGATTCTTTTACAGGTCAAATAAAACGTTATAATAGAACACAATTTAATAAAATTTATAATTTGTTTGGCCAAAGGGCTCTTTACTATCCTAATTAGATTGTGCTTTAAAAAAAATCATGATAAAATAATCTGGCACAAAGGGGGAAAGCATCATGGGTTCACAGTTCATCATTGGGAAAAACTCGTATACAAAATTTCAATCACTTGATACGACCTTAAATTTTTTAGATAAACAATTAGAACTTTCCATGCCTCTTATTACAGGTGTTAAACTCAATTTAACGAAAGATAAGTCCTTACAAATCTATGTTGGAAAACAAATTAATTTAAAAGACTATACAGAGGAAAAATATCTTCGTCATAAGTTTGATATTCCGGTGGATACCATTGCTTCTTTAGCCGTCTTAGGTTATGAAAGAGCTTGTCTTTTAAATTATAAAAAGTATGAACCTGTTTTAGTGGGGGTTTCTAAAGAAGATGTGATTGTCCCAGATTATTATTCTTTACGGGATAATATAAAAAACTATTTGCAATCCTAAATAAAATATATTATACTATTTGGGTAATGAAGTTTTTCTGAAGTTTTCTGACTTCCTCGTCAATTACTTTGGATAAACCGATTATGTTAAAGAAGGAGGAAAAGATTATGGCTATGTCTAAAGAAAGAAAAGCTGAAATCATTAAAGAATTTCAAAAAGATAAGAAAGATGTTGGAAGTGCAGAAGTACAAGTTGCTTTATTAACAGAAGAAATTAACAACTTAACAGAACATTTCAAAACACATATTCATGACTATCATTCTAAACGTGGTTTACAAATGAAAGTTGGAAGAAGGAAAAAACTTTTAAATTATTTAAAAGAAAACGACGTTGTATCTTATCGTGAATTAATTAAGAAATTAAATTTAAGAAAATAGGCACTAATCTTTTTAGTGTCTTTTTTTCTTTATAAAAAGGAGAATGTATGAAAAAAGAATTTAAACTCGATTTTTTTGGTAAAGAAATTGTTATTGAAACAGGATGGCTTGCTAAACAAGCCAATGGAGCTTGTCTTGTTCGTTATGGTGATACCGTTGTTTTAAGTGCTTCTGTCATGGGCACCAATGTTATCACTCAAGACTTTTTCCCTTTACAAGTTTTATATCAAGAAAAACTTTATTCTGTAGGTAAAATCCCTGGTGGGTTTATCAAAAGAGAAGGACGCCCTAGTGATGAAGCTACTCTTGCTGCACGAATTATCGATCGTCCTTTAAGACCTATGTTTGAC
Source organism: uncultured Bacilli bacterium (assembly GCA_934101275.1). Taxonomy (GTDB): domain Bacteria; phylum Bacillota_I; class Bacilli_A; order RF39; family UBA660; genus Ventrenecus. The sequence goes on along the minus strand of CAKOQM010000016.1, from coordinate 10,764 downwards.
GAAAATTTAAGAAATGAAATCCAAGTTATTAATACGATTTTATCGGTAGACCAAGATAACTCTCCTGTGATGGCCGCTTTATTTGGTTCATCCTTATCTTTAGGAATTTCCGAGATTCCTTTTGATGGTCCTGTCTGCGGGGTTGTTGTTGGTAAAATTGGTAAAGACTATATCATTAATCCAAGCGTTGAAGAACTTGAAAAATCAAAAATGAACTTAACTGTCGCAGGAACGAGCGAAGCTATTTGTATGGTGGAAGCTGGGGCTGCGGAGTGTAGTGAAAAAGAAATATTAGAAGGTATTTTATTTGGTCATGAGGCAATTAAAAAACTTTGTGCTTTCCAAAAAGAAATTATTAAAGAAATTGGTAAAGAAAAAGTAGAACTGGATAAAGCAGAACTGGATAAAGATATTGTAAGTCAAGTTACTTCTTATGCCGAAGAAGAAATGTTTAAACGAATTCAAATTAAAGATAAATTAGAATCTGTAAGACAAGTAGAAAGTTTAAAACAAGAAACAATCGGCTATTTTACAAATGTTTATCTTGAAGATGAAAATTTAAATGATAAAATCAAACAAGTAAGTAAAATTTTAAATAACTTGGAAGGGGATGTGGTAAGAAAACTTATTACCGATAAACATATCCGTCCAGATGGTCGTAAAATGGATGAAATAAGACACTTAGATGCGTGCATCGATTTACTACCAAGATGTCATGGATCGGCTGTCTTTACAAGAGGTCAAACACAAAGTTTAGCTACGACGACTTTAGGCGCTATTGGGGAACATCAAATTTTAGATGGTCTTGGTATTGAAGATGCGAAACGTTTTATGCTTCATTATAACTTCCCAGCTTTCTCAGTTGGAGAAATAGGCCGTTATGGTTCTCCAGGAAGAAGAGAAATAGGCCATGGGGCTTTAGGAGAAAGAGCCTTATCTTATGTGATTCCTTCGGAAGAAGAATTCCCTTATACCATTCGGGTAGTATCAGAAATCCTAGAAAGTAATGGTTCATCTAGTCAAGCCACTATTTGTGCCGGCTGTCTTTCTTTAATGGCCGCGGGTGTTCCTATCAAAGCTCCTGTTGCCGGTATTGCCATGGGCCTGATTACTTCTAAGGAAGACCCTAAAAAATATACGATTTTAACCGACATTCAAGGTCTTGAAGACCACATGGGAGATATGGACTTTAAAGTTGCTGGTACTAAAGAAGGTATCACAGCTTTACAAATGGATATTAAAATCAAAGGTGTCACGAAAGATATTTTAAAAGAAGCCTTAGCCCAAGCTAAAAAAGCTCGTTTAGAAATATTAGATGTAATGACCGATTGTATTAAAGAACCAAGAAAAGAATTAAGTCCTTATGCACCTAAAATTGAAACCTTTAAAATCAATCCTGACCGTATTAAAGATGTAATCGGTCGTGGTGGGGAAATGATTACGAAAATTATTTTAGAAGCAAGTAACGTTGCTACCGTAAATGATAAAGATGCTGTTAAAGTGGATTTAGAAGACGATGGTCGTGTTATTATTTATCATACCGATGCTGACATTATTCAAAAAACCAAAGAAATGATTTTAGATGTGGTAAGAGAAGTGGAACCAGATAAAATTTATACAGGAAAAGTTACAAAAGTCGAAGATTTTGGCTGCTTTGTTTCTTTATGGCCTAATTGTGAAGGCCTTGTCCATGTATCAGAACTTGCTCATGAAAGAATCAATAAACCAAAAGACATCGTTAAAATTGGCGATGAAATCACGGTAAAAAGTCTAGGTTATGATAATCGGGGCCGTTTAAATCTTTCTAGAAAAGCAACGCTTCCTAAACCAGAAAAAAAGATTGAGAAATAATAATGTATTTTAAGAATAAACTTTACTAGGTGATACCTATGCAAAGTTTTTTTCTTTTTCTAAAAGGTTTTCTTATCGGAATAGGTAAAATAATACCCGGTATCTCGGGTGCCGTGTTGGCTATTTTACTGGGGGTTTATGATGAGGCCTTACAAAAACTAAATACGTTTTTTCAAGATAAGAAAAGAAATTTCTCCTATTTATTTTTCCTGGGTCTTGGAGTATGTCTCGCTATTTTTTTAGGAAGTAAGTTTGTCCTTTATTTTATAAATGCTTACTTTTTATATACCATGGCCTTTTTTGGAGGACTTATTCTAGGAACTTTGGATACGGTAAAAAAAGAAGTTGTTTTCACTTTAAAAAATAGTCTTTTCCTTCTTCTTTCCTTTTTTCTTGTTGTTTCTTTCTATAATGAGGTACGTTTCACCACTTTTTCTTTTACACCTTCTTTTTCTTCATACTTTTATGTTTTTTTCTTAGGTCTTGTGGATGCCTTTTGTATGGTTTTACCCGGGGTAAGTGCTACATCTACCTTTATTAGTCTTGGTAGTTACACCTATGTTTTAACTCTTTTATCGAGTCCCTTTTCTAAAGTATCTGAGTTTTGTACGTTTCTTCTAGGAACTGTTATAGGTGTTTTTCTCATGGTAAAACTGGTTTCCTTTTGTTTTAAACATTATAAGAAAGAAACCTGGTGGGTTATTTTTCTATTCCTTTTAACCTCTTTATACTTTTTCTACTTAAAGCTTTTACCTTGTCTTTCTTCTACAAACATTTTAGCAGTTTTTCTTCTTACGCTTATTGGTTATGAAATCGCGAGTCTTTTCAAAGAAAAATAAGCTTATGTGACAATTTATGCTCATGAAGTATCTTATAATTTAAGTAGGTGATGAAAATGGCTAAAAAATTTAAAACAAAGAAAAAAAGACGGCGGATTCTTTTACCGCTTATCCTTCTTATTTGTAGTTTTTCTTTCTTTTTATCTTATTTTTCTCATCTTTTTACCACCGATGCTTTTATTGATTTTTTATTAAAAAGTATGTTAAAACCAAGTAATTTTAAAGAAAATACGAGCGTCTTAGATTATCTTCTTAATTACACCATTGGTCAAAATGAAACGGTGGATGAAGTTTATGATGGCGAGGTTTCTTCTTTAGAATATATGCAAGACCCAGCGCCTAAAGAAAATAAGGAAAATCCTATTGTTTATTTATATAACACTCACCAAGGTGAAGAGTATAGTAATGCCGGCTTACAAAGTCATGATGTGACTCCGACGGTTATGATGGCGGGTTACAAATTAAGAGAGGAACTTAATAAAGAAGGTATTAAAACCCTCATGGAAACAACTCCTTTAAAAGAAGTATTAAGGCTTAATGGTTGGAACTATGCTTCTAGCTATAAAGCCAGTTATTATTTGCTTGAAAATGCCTATGCTAAAAATCCTACTTTAAAGTATTATTTTGATATTCATAGAGACTCTATTTCTTATGAAGCGAGCACCTTAAACTATCAAGATAAAAATTATGCTAAAATCTTATTTGTAATTGGGACAGATCATGATAATTATGAACAAAATTTAAGGTTAGCTGAAGAAATTAGTACAAAGTTAAATGAACGCGTTCCAAGTCTTAGCCGTGGGATTTTAAAAAAAGGTGGGAAAGGTGTGAATGGTATTTATAACCAAAATTTTTCAAGTCAAACGCTTCTTTTAGAAATAGGCGGTCCTTATAATAAAATCGGCGAAGTTACCAATACCATAGGTGTTCTTGCCAAAATTTTAAAGGATGTGATAAAAGAAAATGGAGACTAAGAAAAAGGGGTCAATTTTCTTAAAAATTTTAGCGTTTTTGTTTTTACTTTATCTTTCTTTAACCATTGCCATTTCTACCGGTTATTACGAGGCTAAGCTAAGTGAAAAAACAACCCTTACCAATGAAGCCATTCAAAAATTTGAAGAAGACGTAAAAGAAGGTAAGGAAGTTGACATTAAAGATTATTTAACCGACATAAAAAAAGATTATTCTAATGAAACAACGAAACTAGGTAATAATTTTTCTTCCTTGGTAGAAAAGTTTATGTCGAAAGGTATTAATGAAATGGTCAACATTTTTAAAATTTTATTTACCTAGTAGAAATAGGATTTAAAATTAAAAGGAGTTTACTAACGACTTCTTTTTTTGTATAATAAGCAAAGGTGTTGATAAATGAAGAAAAACCAAGCAAATATTCGTAATTTTTCGATTATTGCCCATATTGATCATGGCAAAAGTACTTTAGCGGATCGTATTTTAGAAATTACGGGAGCAATAACTGATAGAGAAATGACGAACCAAGTTTTAGATAGCATGGACCTAGAAAGAGAAAGAGGTATCACGATTAAGTTAAACGCGGTTAGCTTAAATTATCATTATAATGGGGAGGAGTACTTCCTTAACTTGATTGATACACCGGGTCATGTCGACTTTTCTTATGAAGTCAGTAGAAGTCTTGCCGCGTGTGAAGGTGCTATTTTGGTCGTGGATGCAGCTCAAGGGATTGAAGCTCAGACCCTCGCTAACTTATATCTAGCAATGAATGCAGATTTAGAAATTATTCCTGTTATTAATAAAATTGACTTACCAAATGCGAATATTCCTAAAGTAAAAGAGGAATTAAAACGTGTTTTAGGTTTTAAAGAAGAAGAAATTTTACTTTGCTCAGGAAAAACAGGAGAAGGTGTTAAAGAACTGGTTGAAGCAATCATCAAACGGATTCCTTCTCCTAAAGTACATAATGACGTCCCTTTAAGAGCTTTGATTTTTGATAGTTATTTTGACCCTTATAAAGGGGTGGTTGGTTTAGTCAAAGTAGAAGATGGTACTTTAAAATTAAAGGATAATATTTATTTCATGGCTGGCAAAAAATCTTTTGAAGTCACAGAACTGGGCGTTCATTGTCCTAAAGAACGACATGTAAATGAGCTTGTAAGTGGCGAAGTGGGTTACTTTGCTGGTTCTATTAAAGATATTACCTCCGTTCAAGTTGGTGATACCATTACACTTTTAAATGATAAGACGAAAGAACCTATTCATGGTTATAAAAAGATGAAACCTATGGTTTATTCAGGAATCTTTCCCATTGAACCTAATAAATATGAAGCTTTAAAAGAAGCGTTTGAAAAACTAAAATTAAATGATGCCGCCTTAACGATTGAACCGGAAACCTCAGATGCCCTAGGCTTTGGCTTTCGGGTAGGTTTTTTAGGCCTTTTACATATGGATATTATTACCACACGTTTAGAAAGAGAATTTAATCTTTCCGTTATTGCGACAAGTCCAAGCGTTATTTATCATGTTTTTTTAACCAACGGTGAAATGATAGAAGTCGATAGTCCCAATAAAATGCCGGAACAAGTGAAAATATCTTCTATTGAAGAACCTTACATTTATACAAATATCATCGTGCCAAGTGATTACATTGGCCCTATTATGGAACTTTGTCAAGATAAAAGAGGTATTTATAAATCCTTAGAATATATTGATGAAAAAAGAGTGAATATTCATTATGAGATTCCTCTTTCCGAGGTCGTTTATGATTTTTTTGATAAACTAAAAAGTTATACCAAAGGATATGCCTCATTAGATTATGAACTTTGTGGTTATAAACCAAGTAACTTAGTGAAGCTGAATATTTTATTAAATGGGGAAGTGGTAGATGCTTTATCGGTAATTGTTCATAAAGATTTCGCTTATCAAAGAGGAAGAAGCGTTGTCGAAAAATTAAAAGAGGTGATACCACGGCAAATGTTTCAAATACCAATACAAGCTCAGATAGGATCTAAAGTGATTGCCAGAGAAAACATTAGCGCAATGCGTAAAAATGTGTTAGCTAAATGCTATGGTGGCGATATTACACGTAAAAGAAAACTTTTGGAAAAACAAAAAGAAGGTAAAAAAAGAATGAAAATGGTTGGAAGTGTTGAGATACCTAGTGAAGCTTTCTTAAGTATCTTAAGTGGCGAAGAAAAATAATAATCGGAATGGGAGTTGTGAAAAATGACAAATCAAGAAATTTATGATTTATATAAACAAGGTAAGTCATTAGAAGAAATTTCTAAAGAATACGATTTACCTTTAAGTAAAATTAGAAGTGGTATTTTTAACCAAGAAAATCCAGAGTTAGCTTTTTCTGATCCAAAATCTTGGGAACATCAAAAATGGGAATATTTTAATTTATTTAAAAAGTATGAGATGCTTGAAGCAAATGGGGTGAGTGTAAGAAATCTATTACCTACTTCTGTTATGGAACGATATAGAATGTATAAAAATTGTAAAAGAGTTTTAAAAACGTACATCAAAGATGACACGACGTGCGCCCTTCCTGTTTTAGCTTCCTCTTGTGGAACAAGTCTCAGGAACATAAAAAGTATTATTAATAATACCCATACTTTTTTTGCATTAGATATGTTTTTAACACCTGAAGAAATTTTGCTTTTACAAAAAAAGGATGAAAAAGAACACTGTTTAACACTTGGTGGATTAGGAACAAAAGAGGAACAAAAAAACTATGTACAGTTTCAAAAAGATGTCGAGTTTTGGATTCAACTTATGTTGGAGTATCATTTGACGTCTGAAAGTTTAGCCAAACTGATTTCTTATCCCTTTGGTGCTAAAATCATAGATAGGATGCTTGAATTTAATAATAACGCTTATTCGGATGCTGTTAGCTTCTTACAAAGACGTCTTGTTAAAAGTCCTTTACAAAAGGAAAATGATTTTGAAACGGCTTCCAAAGTACTTCAAAATATGAAAAAACAAGAATTTTTACAAAAAGTTTTATTAAAAGATAAGTATGGACAATTTTTAGCTCAAAAAAATACACCCTTAAGTCCCAGTGAAGAACGTTGCGTCTTCTTCTTTAAACTAAAATATATTGATTTTGATTTGAATAACGAAAGAGATCTCGAATTAATAAATAAATATGCGGATAATTATATGAAAAAAAATATTTTCACTTGGTTTTTTCATAGAGAAAATGCTGCCTATGAATGCCAACGTGAAAAAGTTTTATATCGTCGTCATTAAAAAATAAAGAAAAGAGGAGTAATCATGGCATTAGAAAAGAAAATGTTTCATATTTTAACGTTGTTTAATCGAGGTTTAACTAAAAAAGATATTCAAAAAATTTATTCATTTACCGATGAAGAGTTTAATGAATTAACCCAATTTTTTAATCAATTAACAACACTTATTTTAAATGGCTTTTCTGAAGAACAAATCGGGGCCCAATTTGAAATGTCACCATTTGAAATTGGTAAGTATTTAGCAACTCTTAACGCACAAGCAAGTTGTTTTTATAATGAAGAAGCTTCTTTAAAACTAACAGAGGCAAGAAAAAAACAAAACCAAGAAAAAAATTATTTACTTTTCCAAAAATTAGACCAATGTGAAAAAGAAAATATTGATTTGACTTCCCTATTTGGAGAAAGAGAAATCAAAAATTATCTTGTTTTTAAGAAACTTAGAACCGGATTTCAAACTTTAATAGATAAAGATTATGCCATAAAAAGAGAAGATTTGGTTAAGTTATGTGGTGTCTCAGCAGCAAAACTAAAAGATATTTTCAAAGGTAACGATTATTTGAATTTTATACATTATTGGTTTAAAGAGGAAGAAGAAAATTTAAAAAAATATTATCAGAATCAAAGTTTAGAAAATAGAAATGAAAATATAAACAGGGCCAAAAAAACATTTTCAGATGACACAAAAAAGGATAAATACCACAATATAAAAAATATAGATTATTGGTGTTCTATTGCTTTAACGTATCGCTTATCCTTGTCAAGTTTAGCGGATTTATTAGATTTTAAAGATACTTCCTTATTAAAACGCATTTTAATTCAACAATGTTCCCAAAAATATTATAGGGGTTTAAAATATTTGTTTGAAGAAGAAAAAGGCTATGTTGATTTTCTTATGGAAGCCGATAAAAGAGATTTAACAGATGAAGAACAAATACTTGTGGAAGATGAAGAAGTGTTAAAAGCAAGATGTAAAGAAGATATTAATTTTTTGAGTCATTGTCAATTAATAGGTGATTTAAAAAACGAACGTTATATTAAAATCATGCGAGAAATTATAGACTATGACTATCAAAAACTTATTAAAAAGGCCAAAGAAGGTAAGATTCGTTGGAATGAAAAAAATATTCGTACAGATATTTTATATCGTCTTAAGTATAATGTGGCCACCGATGCTTTACCAAAAGAATTCAAAAGTGTTTGCACATATTATTTAGAGGAACAATTAAATAAAAGAAATGAATTTAACTTGACTTATCGTACATTAGAATTCAAACGTATAAGAAAGAGTAAAAATAATGTGTAAAAGTGTTTATATTCATATTCCTTTTTGTAAAACAATCTGTTCCTATTGTGATTTTTGCAAAATGTATTATAAAAAAGAATGGGTGGATGCCTATTTAGATGCCTTAAAAGAAGAAATTTTGGACCGCTATCTTGATGATACTATCAAAACGCTTTACATTGGAGGCGGCACACCTTCTTCTTTATCTATTGGACAAATCAAAAAACTATTAGATATTTGTCGGCTATTTTCTTTTGAAGAGGGTTATGAATTTACTTTTGAATGTAATTTAAATGATGTCACAGAAGAAATTTTATATCTTTTAAAGATGTATCATGTGAATCGTTTGAGTTTAGGTATCGAGTCTTTTAATGAGAAAAATTTAGTCTTTTTAAATCGTCAACACACCTTTGCTGAAGCTGAAGAAAAGATGAAATTAATTCGCAAGTTAGGATTTGATAATGTCAATGTCGATTTGATTTATGCTTTACCAACGGAGGATGAAGTTATTTTAAAAAAAGATTTAAAAGCTATTTTAAAATTGGAACCGGATCATATCAGTACTTATAGTTTAATGGTTGAACCTCATACATTGCTTTATAAAGAAAAAATAGAACCGATTAAAGAAGATATCGATGCTGCAATGTATAAAACCATTATTAAAACATTAGAGAAAAATGGTTATATTCATTATGAAGTATCTAATTTTGCCAAAGAAGGAAAAGAATCTAAACACAATTTAACATATTGGAATAATGAAGAATATTATGGGTTTGGCTTAGGAGCCAGTGGTTATATAGATGACATTCGTTATACAAATACCAAAAATTTGAGTCACTATTTAAAGGGATCTTATCATCAAGAACAAGAAATTTTATCTTTTAAAGATGTTATGGATAATGAAATGATGTTAGGATTAAGAAAATGTGAAGGGGTATCCAAAGATAAATTTTACCAAAAATTTCATCAACCTATCGAAGAATGTTATCCTATTAAACCTCTTTTAAAAAATAAAGAACTCAAAGAAGAGAAGGGTTATATTTTTATCCCTCAAGATAAATTTTATATTATGAATGAAATTTTATTAAAAATGCTTTAAAAAGTATAGAATAAGAAAAATGAGTTACATTAGTACTAGGTGAAATTCATGAAAAAAATCTTATTCTTTTTATTTGTTTTAACATTTCCTAAAATCGTCTTTGCTGAATTAATCACGGATCTTGAAGTAACGAATGGTACACTTTCAATACCATTCACATCGAATAATAATCTTTATTCTGTAGAATTAAACACTTTGGGAGGAGATATTCAATTTCATTATACATTAAAAGATCCGTCTTCACGTGTTTTGCTCTCTAAAGAAGAAAATAAAACAACCATTCATGTGACAGATTCGAAAGGACAAGAAGAAAATTACGTTTTTTATATTCAAGATAAAGAAGAGAGTACCCCTGTTTTTAAAGAATATGTGGAAGAAGAAACACAAAAAGAAATTCCGCATTTAAAAGCTTATGTTTTTTTAGGATGTTTGTTAATCATTATTCTTTTATTTAAATTTATTGTTTTATAAATTTTTGATTTGCATAAAATAAATTATGGAAAATTTAATTGCCCATCGCGGTTTAAAAAATCATGCCCAAGAAAATACTCTAGATGCTTTTCAAAAATCCTTAAATAACGAACACTATGCCGGTTTTGAATGTGATGTCAGAACGACCAAAGATAATGTTTTTGTTATTTGTCATAACCCTATTTATAAGGGTAAAATAATCTCTTTGACCCCTTTTAAAGAATTAGATGACGGTAAATTAGCTACTTTAGAAAGTGTGTTATCCTTAAAAACATCAAAAATCATTTTACTTGAAATAAAAGAAATCAATTGTAATATCAAACATTTTTCCCAAATTTTAGAAAAATATTCTCATCAAAAAATTTATGTGATGAGTTTTTATAATTTTCTTATTCATGAATTAAAACATGAAATAAAAAATGCTTCGATTGGTGTATTAAATTATGTTTTAAACAGTGAAGAAGATTATAAAGATTATGATTTTGTTTGTCTTTTAGAAAGTATTGTGACTCCTAAAATAATAAATTATTTTACCGGTCTTCATAAAGAAATTTTTATATATAATATTCATCATTTAGAAGTTATTTCAAAGAAATATAAAAAAAGTTATTTTATTACCGATGTAGTAGTAGAATAACTTTTTTCTTCATCTGTTAGTCCTAAAATATAATCGGCTGATATATTTAAATAACGGCATATTTTTATTAAATAACTTACAGGTAACATATTTACTTGTATGAGGTAAAACTTGTCATATGCTTAAAGTCATCTGTAAAAATTATTTTGGAAATAGGCTCAAAAACAGATCCTTATATTTTATTCTTGTAATATGAAAAAATCAGATCACTCCGATTTTTTTTTAATATTCATAAGTTTATGTTAAAATGTTAGTAATAATAGGAAATCAGAAAGAAGGACATTATGAAAAAGGGTTTTACATTAGTTGAGTTAATCGCTGTCATAAGTATAATGAGTGTGATACTTTTGATAGGCATT
>CAKOQM010000015.1 GCA_934101275.1 uncultured Bacilli bacterium | reverse complement strand
TTATATATTCAAAAAAAATCTTCGATTTCCTTTTTTTCTATGAAAAAAATTGCAATTTCTTGCAATTTTGACACTTATTTAACACTAATTCACAAGATATGGGTCGTTTTTAGTCCCACTTCCAGTAATCGTAACATCCGAGCGAATATTTATAACAGGTCTTAAGCCTAAAGCATAATGAAGACCATTATCATCATAACTTCCCGATATCGTACCGCTAAACATACAAGCAAGAAGATACCCAAAACCATATGGATTATAATACCCTGCTGGAGTCATCGTCCAAAAAAGATTACCAATTGTGAGATATCCATTTTTACTAGGCTTTACATAAACATTTTTGCCATCAAAAATACCACCTGCAGATCCCGCTAAAAGCATTTCATCTGAGGAAATTAAACCTATAGAATACGTTAAAGCTTTATTACCCTTTGAAGCATTTGATATTGTATAATAATCACTTTCATTTTCACAAATAAGAGATGGTGTACTTTGTTCCACTCTTAAATAACCACCCATGTAAGTAATCACTTTATTTGTGCCAACACCACTTTGTAAATTTATAGCTGATCGATCACCACAAAAACCTACAGTAGTATCTAATTTTGATGAATAATTTGATAATTTATCTGCGTAAAATTGATCATTCATTGTCTTAATTTTGGAAGAATTTCCTAAACCATGTGCTTCTCCTAATGTATACATATAGCCAAGGTAAGCATTGTTATCCTCTTTTTCATTAAACTGACTTGTTCCATATTCTCTATCAGTTGATGATTCTCCATTATCATGAACGGTTGTACCATCATAAATCATCCGAATGGATCCGTTACTATTAATACGAATAATTCTCCAATAATAGCCTGCAAATTTCACATAATTGTTTTCCACAGAGCCACGGTAGTAGTAAGTAGGATTACCATCATAATCGGTCGTTTCAAAAATACCCTTTTCATGTGATTCACATGTTGAATCATCACAAGCTGACTTTGTAAAATCTAGAGTATAACTATTCACTTCAATATTTCCTAAAACTGTTTTTACTGTTTTGGCTGTTTTATTAAAATATAAAGTACATTTCGTTCGGGGATTATCGGTTGCATTATAGTTATGATAGTCTCCAACAAACTTCCACCCAGCATTATCCCAAGAAGGTATCACTCCATTATTACAGTTTGATTTTTCAACGTCTAATATATAACCTGTATTTTGAAGAGGCATATTTCTTGAAATAATACCATCTATATAATAGGCAAAATAAATGTCTCCGGCTTCTTCAACAGTACCATTAATGATATTGAAATCCTTCTTTTCTTCATAGTAAGCGTAACTTTTAGAAAAGACTATATAGCCAGCAAAGAGGCAAATAGTTTCGTATTTTTAATTTTAAATTTTTTTAAAGGCATAAAAAAATCACCACAGTCTTCCTATGATGATTATAACAGATACCCCCCCCCCGAATGTCAAGGCATCTTTTCATTATTATATATTAAGCTCTACTTGAATACTTACCATCACTCGTTGAGATAATAATTCTTTCGCCTTGGCTAATGAATAATGGCACCTTAACAGTATAACCTGTTTCGATTTTAGCATCTTTCATAGCATTATTAGTTGTATTACCTTTAACAGCAGGCTCGGTTTCGATAACTTCGAATTCGATTTTTTCTGGTAAAGTGACACCAAGAAGTTCTCCTTCATAATAGTCAAGCTTAATTTCGATTCCTTCTTTTAAGAAACGTTTTTCGCTTTCTAATTTGCTTCCTGGAACTTCAACTTGATCATAAGTTTCAGTATTCATGAAAACATAATTGTCCCCATTTGCGTATAAAAATTGCATTGGATTATGCTCCACACGTGCTCTTTCAATTTTAATGTTTGTATTGTAAGAGTTTTCAACAACTGCGCCTGTTCTTAAATTTTTTGTTTTCATACGAACAAAAGCGCTACCTTTTCCAGGTTTAACATGTTGGAATTCAATAATTTGACAAAGATTACCGTCTAAAATAATTGTCATTCCATTTTTAATATCGTTGATATTAATATTCATAATCTTCTCTCCTTACTATTTTCCAAGTTTAGTTTCTTTAAATACTGTTACTTGATGACAAGTAGGACAATATTTTTTCATTTCCATTTTATCTGGAGTATTTTTTTTGTTCTTAATTGTTGGACGAATTTGTTTTCCACAACGAGAACATTTTAATCCAAAAAATTGTCTGTTTTCATTTTTTGCCATTATTCCTTACCTCCTCACATCAAAACTATATGTATTTTAGCATAGTTAGAACCTAAGTTCAAGCGAAAATAGTTTATCTAAAACTTAGGTTAAACTAATTTTTTCATTCTTTTTAAAAACCACCATCAAATAAACTTAATTGACTTGTCTCTGGCATAGAACCAAAGATACCCATTGAACGCATTTTTTCAACCGTTGTTTGATTTACTTTTCCACGACTGGCAAAGTCTTCAATACTATAGAATGCTTTTTCTTGTCTTTCTTTAATAATTTGTGTAGCTACCGAGTCTCCAAGACCATCTAAGCTTCTAAATGGCATGATTAAGCCATTTTCTTTTTCATCCATTACGAAGTTTGCTCCATCACTTTTTTCAATATCTATGGTTTCAAATTTAATACCACGGGCTGTTGCTTCTAAAGCAAGCTTTAAGGTTTCAAGTAAAGATGATTCTTTATTTGTCGCATCATAACCTTTCGATTGAATTTCCACCATTTTAGCTTTTATCGCGTCATATCCTTTACACATAACATCAATATCAAAATCTTGAAAACGTGTTGAAAAATAACTGCAATAATAAACAAGTGGTTTATGAACCTTATACCAAGCAATACGAAAGGCACTTGTTACATAAGCTGCGGCATGAGCTTTTGGGAACATGTATTTTATTTTTTGACAAGATGTAATAAACCAATCCGGAATACCCGCTTTTTTCATTGTCTCAACATATCCTACCCAAGTTTCTGGATCTTTACTGGCTTTTCCTTTACGAACAAACTCCATAATTTTAAAGGCTTTATATGGCTCTAGTCCCCCATACATAAGCTCGACCATGATGTCGTCACGACAACCAATAACTTTGGCAAATGGCACAATATTTTTTTGAATAAGTTCTTGAGCATTACCTAGCCATACATCGGTACCATGGGCAAGACCAGAAATTTTAATAAGCTCGGCAAAAGTTGTTGGTTTTGTATCTTTAACAAGTTGGATGGTGAATGGAGTACCAAACTCAGGAACGCCTAAGGTACCCGTATCGCACATAATTTGTTCTTTCGTAACCCCTAGGGCTTTTGTACTAGTAAAGATACTCATGGTTTCTTTATCATCTAAAGGCACTTCGGTAATATTATCACCCGTTAAATCTTGAATCATTCGCAGTTGAGTTGGGTCGGTATGACCTAAAATATCTAATTTTAAAACGTCTTGGTCAATGGCATGGTAATCAAAATGGGTTGTTCGCCAAACACTAGTTGGATCTTCAGCTGGAAACTGGAAAGGTGTAAAATCATAAACATCCATGTAGCCAGGAATAACAACGATTCCTCCTGGGTGTTGACCAGTTGTTCTTTTACATCCCGTGCAACCTATGGCTAAACGTTCAATTTCAATGTTACGCATAATAATATTTTTATTTTCACAGTAGCCTTTTACATAACCAAAGGCTGTTTTTTCAGCGACAGTACCAATCGTTCCGGCCCGGTAAACATTATCAACACCGAATAGTACTTTGGTATATTCATGGGCACTGGCTTGGTTTAAATCGGAGAAGTTTAAGTCAATATCTGGCACTTTATCCGCGTTAAAACCAAGGAAAGTTTGGAATGGAATATCATGACCATCCTTGTGCATTCTGGTCCCACACTTAGGGCACTTCTTATCTGGAAGGTCAAAACCGTCTTTACAACTATTACCTAAAGGTTCCCCATTATCATCATTAAACTGGCTATATTGGCATTTAGGACAACGATAGTGAGGTGCCAAACTATTAACCTCAGTAATTCCCATAAGGTTGGCAACAAAAGATGATCCGACGGAACCACGTGATCCTACTAAAAATCCTTCATCATTGGAGTGTTTAACAAGTTTTTGGGCAATTAAATAAATAACGTCAAAGTTAGCCCCAATAATTGCCGTCATTTTGTCTTTGGCTTTTTTTAAGGCTTCTTCTTTACTAAGTTCTGGTTCCTCTTTTAACACGGCTAAAGAAATTTCTTCTTGAACACTTTCTGGTCCTTTTAAAATGACATCATGAAGTCTTTTGTAGATTTCTGCTTCGTCACTAGAAGCATTTTTCTTAACTGCCTCAATTAAAGGAGCACCGTATAACTCTAAGGCAATACGTTCCTCGATATGATAAGGTAAAGGTTCGCCGTACCATTCTTTAGCTTTATTATAAACCATCTCCGTAACAATCATTTGAGAGTTTTCAATCTTAGGAGCAAAAGGAATACCCCCTGTATCAATGATAACTTCTATTTCTTCTACCATCTCGGCAATTTTATTGGTATTCGTAACAACAATCTCATAAGCTAAATCTTCGCCTAAGAATTTGAAATCGTCTAGCATTTCTGAAGTTGTTTTCAAATACATATTAGGCACATTAATGCCTCTTCTATTTAATGGATGCAACTTACCATTGAATTTTTGATTCACAATAATTTCCCGATAGATTTTATCATCTTTCGTTAAGTTGTGAACATCTCCTGTTGCAACGACGGGTTTACCCGCTTCTTTTGCCACTCTCACAATTCTTTTAATGTATTCTTCAGCTTCATAGACACTTTGGAATTTTCTTTCGGGACCAATTAAGTGTTCAAAGGCACTAATGGGTTGAACCTCGATATAATCATAGAAACTCATCATGTTAACGAGTTCTTCGTCTTCTTTACTTCCTGCTTTATCAAATATTTCCCCATTAATGCAGCCTGAACCAATTAACAAACCTTCTCTTAATTTAGATATGTCTCGTCTAGGAATCTTAGGTTGTTCATTTTTATATAAATATTTTGTGTTAGCAATAGAAATAATTTTAAAGAGATTTTTAAGCCCAACTCTATCTTTTGCAATCACGCAAGCATGGAATGGATAACTAAATCTTACTAATGCATCCATATCCACTTCTTCTAATAAGTGGTCAGTGGTTTCAATGTTACGATCATTTAACACTTTACACATTTTATAGAAACATAAAGCGGTCCCTTCGGCATCATAATCAGCACGGTGGTGTTTTTCTTCATCCCAAGGCACATCGAGTCTTTTGGTTAAGGTTTGTAATTTATGGTTTGGCCAATCGGGATGAAGCATACGAGCCAAACTCATGGTATCTAAAACGGTCGCGTCAAATTCTTTAAAACCGTATTTATTGCAAGCCGCTTTCATAAAAGAAATATCGAACTTGGCATTATGAGCCACCATTGGAAGATCTCCTGCCCATTCTAAAAATCTTCTAGTAACATTTTCTTCATTATCTTTACCATGAAGCATTTCATCAGTAATGAATGTTAATTCGGTAATCTTTTTAGGTATGGGACGATGAGGATCAATCAGTTCATCAAAACGATCAAGAATCTTACCATTTTGAATTTTAACAGCACCAATTTCAATCATTTGGTCAGAACCAGCATAAAAGCCTGTGGTCTCGGTATCGAAAACAACGTAAGTATCTTCAAGTAAAGAAAAGGTTCTTGGGTTAAAAATAAAGTCAACATCATCATTAACGATATTCATCTCGGCACCATAAAGAACTTTAAAACGGTCTTTACCTTCTTTTCCTTTGTTATAAGCTTCGATACTATGGAATAAATCTGGGAAGGCTTGAACACAGTTATGGTCAGTTATCGCAACAGCTTTTTGTCCCATTTTAGAAACGTAGGAAACAATCTTTGTCGCGTCAATAACACCATCCATGGCACTCATCATGGTGTGCATATGAAGTTCTACTCTTGGTATTTCGGCATCGTCTTTAATAACTTCATCTTGGCTATCAATTTTTTCCATATTACGAACACTTAAAACAAAGTCACGAGCAAAGTTATCATATTCCACATTTCCTTGAAAACGGAACCACTTGCCTACCTTTAAAGTACTCATCACTGCTTGATATTCTTTTTTATCTTTTTTAAAGATCTTCGCCAGTAAAGAGTTCGTTTTATCACTGATTTTTAAAGTAATGATATTAATATTTTCTCTTTCTAAAGTATCAATTCCAAATACATAGGCTTCTAAAATAACGCCTTTTTGTTCCCCCATAATATTATTAATAGCGGTTTTCTCGCCATTAATTTCTTTTCCTATAACGATATTACCTTCAATTTTTGGTTTTTCTTCAACAACTTTTGTCTCCATTTTTTCCTTTTCAATTTCTTCTTGAATGCTTTTTTTAAGTTCTTCATTTAAATGGACTTCAAAATCAACATCAGTAATGCCAAAGCGTTCTAAATCTTCCTCCATATAATAGAATTCTCTTTTTAAATCCTCTTCCTCTGCTTTATTACTCACTTCAAAAGAAACATGATTTTCTTTAATTTCAGGAATTGTACTTAAAACCCCACTTAAAGAAGGTTTTTTCATTTTATAAATTTTCAAAATATTTTCCAAATACTCTTTTAAGGTGTCTTCATCAAGCTTGTTATGCTTTAAAGTTATCATACAATTTTCTTTACCATGAATTTTATTTTGACTTGCTAAAAGAAGCGAAGAAGCCACTTCATAAGATAAAAGCTTTTCACTTACCATCATCACATTAAATAAACGTTTTGCTTTATTTAAATATACTTTTTCAATGCTTATATTATTTAATTCTTCGTAATCCTTATCATACGAAATACTATCTAAAAATCTTTTTACATCCTCTTGCATACATACACTTCCTTTCACGTTTATAACATTAATTTTTTCTTTTGTCTAGTTCTTTTTTTCAATGGTCATAATATTTACTTGATAAGTATCAAATCTTCTTGCCACACGTCCCCGGATAAGAACAAGATCACCTTCTTTAATAGAGTCAAGTTCCGACATAACACTTGCAAAACAAACAAAACTTAAAGAACCTGTTTCATCACTGGCATTAAGGAAGGCCATATCCTCGTTATTTTTCGTCTTAATCACCCTTATTTTATCAATTAAAACAACACATAAAATTTGTTTATTATAATTTTCTTTCATATGTTCTATTTTACACAAACTTTTATCTTGATAGGCACTTGCTGGATGATTGCTTAAATAAAAGCCAAAAATTTCTTTTTCTGTAGCTTTCTTTTCTACTTTGCTTTCTTCTTTTTCTATCTTCATTTCTGGCTTTAAGATGAATTCATCATCCACATCACAAGCTAAAGAAGCATAAGAAAGCACATTGGGTAAGTTTTTTAAAAGGGTGTTATGGTTATACCCAAAAGCATCAAAACAACCGGCTTTAATCAAAACTTCCAACGTTTTTTCATTTATATTGCTTTTTATATTACGACGTGCAAAATCATAAAAGTCCAGATAAGGTTTATTCCCACGATTTAACATAATAGTTTCTGAAACCACATTACCAAGAGTTCGAATGATATTAAATGGTGTACGCAAAGCTTTGTTTTGAATCTCATATTTATTACTGCTTAAATTAATGTCAGGTGGTAAAACCGTAATTTTATAACGCTTTGCTAAAGCTAAATAATCTTGTGTTTTAGACGTGCTATCTAAAGAAAGATTTAAAATACTCGCGATAAAATAAAGCGGATAATAATATTTTAAATAAGCCATTAAATAACCCATAAAAGCATAAGCCACCGAATGAGATTTATTAAAACCATAATTAGCAAATTTAAAAATTAAATTATAGGTTTTTTGGGCAATGCTTTTATCATAGCCTTTTTTTATCGCACCTAAAATAAATTTTTCCTCAAAATTTTCAATTTGTTCTTTTTTCTTTTTACTCATTGCTCGACGTATCGTATCTGCTTCAGCAAAATTAAAACCTCCCATAAGACTTAATATTTGCATAATTTGTTCTTGATAGACAATAATGCCATAAGTTTCTTTTAAAATAGGTTCTAAATCCGGATGTAAATAGGTAATGGGCTCCTTCTTTTCTTTTCGCTTAATAAATGTCGGAATATTATCCATAGGTCCTGGTCGATAAAGGGCAATAGCACTAATCATATCATTAAAAGAAGTTGGTTTTAACTCTTTTAAAAACCGATTCATACCCGGACTATCAAATTGAAAGATTCCTAAAGTGTCCCCTGTTCTAAAAAGATTTAAAACATTTTGATCTTCCAAATCTATATTTTTTAGAAGAAGGGACTTTCCTTGGTATTTTTTTATTAAATTTAAAACGTTCTTAATAATATCTAGATTACTAATAACTAAAAAGTCCATTTTTAATAGGCCTAAATTTTCTAAATAATTCATCGTAAAACCCGTTAGCAAATCATTATTTAAATACCTTACAGGAATCACCTCATCTAAGGGCTTACTTGATATTACAATACCCGCGGCATGCACAGAGATATGTTTTTTTAAACCTTCTAATTGTAAAGCATAATAAGTTAATTCTTTTAAGCTTTTGTTTTCATTTATTCGAGCTTTTATATCACCCAGTTCTAAATTTTCTTTTAAAGATAGACGAGGATCCAACATTTTAGATAAATTATCCACAAGAAAAGTATCAATATTTAATGCCTTACCTACACTGCGAATAACAAGTCGACTCTTTAATGTGCCAAATGTAATAATATGAGAAACATTTTCTCTGCCATAACGCCTCATAACATAAGAAATAACATCTTCTCTTCCTTTTTCTTCAAAGTCGATATCGATATCCGGCATAGTGATACGAGAAGGATTTAAAAATCGTTCAAAAAGCAAATGATATTTTAAAGGATCAATATCCGTGATGCCTAAAGAATAACTTACTAAAGAACCCACAGCACTACCACGGCCAACACCAACCATAATGTTATTTTTCTTTGCGTATAAAACGTAATCATAAACAATTAAAAAGTAATCTGCAAATCCCATCTTAGAAATAACACCTAACTCATACAAAAGTCGTTCTTGATATTTTTTTAAAAGTTGACCGTTAAGACGCTTTAAAAGTCCTTTTTGAGCCAATTTTTGTAAATACGTATCAGAATTTTCATTCTTTAGATATTTAGGAATATAACGTTCATTAGAAGGAAAAATAATATCTATGCTATTAATAAACTCTAATGTTTTATCTTCAAAACTTTCTTTCACATAATATTCCATTGTATTTTTTTCATAATTTTTAAGTTCTATATCTCCTAGTGATGCATTTTGAGAAATAGCATCTAGAATTTGTAAAAGTTTAGTATCTTTAACAAAAAATGCTTTAAAATTTGGGCAAAATAAAATTTGTTCTGTTTTAATAAGAGCTTCATTTTTTTGTAGTAAAGAAGTATAACCTACATATAAATGAGGAAAATCTAAGTTTTCAAAAAAACTTAGATACTCATAAGGCAAAATAACATTTAATAAAGAAGAATGCTCATAAATAAAATTAAGTGTTAATTCTCCTTTTTCATATAAAGTATTAATTTTTAGAAGATCTTGGTAACCCTCATAATTTCTAGGATATAAATATAGTCTTATGTTTTCTATAATGACATCAAGGCCGATTAATGGTTTTATCTTTTCCTTAGTCAAGGATTCGTAAAATTCCATAACACCCGATAAATTTGTATCACAAATGCCACAAACATTTAATTGATATTTGGTTATAAAAGCGAGTAATTTAGGAATCGTAATCGTACTTTGAAGTAAAGTATAATCCGTTGTTACTTTAATAGGTATCATAATACTCGCCTTCTTTCTTTTGTAGTATATCATGGATACGTTTTGGTGTAAATACGTCCAAAAAGCATAAAAAAAATCTGATAATTTCTACCAAACTTTTTTATTTAATTAGCATAATTGTGTATTCTTTTTTTTCTTCCTAAACACCAAATATCTTCTTGTTCATGTTCCAAAATTTCATTAATTTTAGACACTAATTCTGCCTGATACACAATAGCTAAACAAAATTTCATATTTTCTAAATTATCGACATCACTTTGAAAAACATATGGCATATTAGTTTTAAAAACATCACAACAGACAGAGTCACAGGCCAACTTAAAAAGATCGTGTTGTTTTTTTCGTAATTCTATTAATGTATGTTGCTTTTTTTCTGAAGGATAATTTGCCATCACAGCTTTATTTTCAAGTTTTTGATACTCGCTACACAAACTTAAAAGAGAAGCCACATTTGTAGCAGTATAATAGCTTTCGGCAGCTTTGGCAAGCATCAATGTAGAAGAATCTATTTTCTCTTTTTTGGCAAAAAGGAAAAATTTTAACACATCAGGATTCGTATCTATGAGTCTTTGATTGACATCATTTAAAACTCTCATTTTTTGATTTACGATAATTAAATCGTAACCTTTAGAAAAGAAGTGAGTCGATGAAGCAAAAATGTTACTCACAATGTCAATTTGAGCGCCTTTTAACTCTCTTTCTTCTTTCTCTAAAAATTCTAATATTTTCTGTTCAACCATTTTAAACTCCTGTTAGCCTAATTTTAATGACTTTTTTTTAATTTCAAAACATCTGTTTGATCATCTTTTATCAATTCTTGCGTTTTTTGGCTTATTCTTCTATTTAAATGTTTTTCATACACATTTTGAAAAACATTTAAAATACCTCTTAAATTATCTTCATAACAACTTGACACATAAGGAAAACTATTAAGAGAAAAATCATCATACATAAGTATTTTTATTTTACTTTCATAAATCTTTGTAATGATTTCTTTATCCTCATTTTGTTCACAAGCTTTACCATAACCAGATAGTAAAATAGCTAACTTCATAACCTTATCAGGATCTTCTACCACCTCAATAAAATTTGCCTCATTTGCTAAAGCTTCTACATTTTTGGGTAATTCTAAACCAACATTTCCTTTAGCATAAAGAGATAACATTTTTCTTACAACATCCAATTTCTTTTCAACAACTTTAAGACAATACATTTTTCTTACCGCATCATGATTTTGTCTCATCAATGAACTTTGAATTATTTCATTCAAAATACTTTTCTCCACTTGTTCTAATTGCATCTTTTCTTCATTAAGTTCTCTTAAAACTATATTTTTCATAATTTCATCATCCTATCTAAGAAACATCTTCGAAATGTATAATGATTTTAACATATTTTTAAAAGAATGCAACACATTTTATTTTGCATAAAAAAACAATCTATTTTTTAGATTGAATTAATGTTATCGCGACAAGAACAATAACGACACCAATTAGGCCAATAATAATATAATTAACACTTTGAGGATTATTAACGGCATCATTAACAACCGCGCCTGTTAAAAAGTAATCCGAACAATGTTCAATTTCAAAAGAAACTTTACCATTTTTCACTTCAACATTTTTCGTTATATATTCTATCGTATCATTATCAGGATTATAGTAGTAAAGATAAAGTTCATCCCCATTTTTAAATTCATTTTGGACATCTAAAGTAACCATTGTTTTTAATGGCAATGTGCCATGATAGTCAAAGGAAACAATTAATTTTTTTTGTTCTACTTTATCTTCAATCCTAGAAGCTCCTTCACTCGTTTTATTTAATGATAATCTTAAATCTTCATCAATATATAGACTATCTTCCACCGATACTTTTTTGGTCTTATCTTTGATAAATTGCCAACTATATTCTAAACCTCGTTCATAGTCTTTAATTTCATATGTATAATAATCATTGGATTCCGTCTTTGTTATGGAAACATTTTTTTCTATGGCATTTACCTCTTTAAACGAAAAAAGAGAAATAGATACCAAAAATATTCCTATTCCTAAAAGACAAAATAGAATGTTTTTACCCCTTTTTTTCATGTATCTATCCTCTTTCTTTTATTTATTTACAAATAGTCCAATTAAAGGAATTAAATTATAAGCAAACTTTATTAACATAACTAAAACAATATTTCGATCATTTTTAATATAAATGGTTCCTAAAAGAATAGCCAAAAATACATAAGGAAGTACTTGGAAAATACTGGTTGGCGCGCCCACAAAAACAAAATGCATACCCGTATAAATAATAGTACTTACAATAATAAACAAAATATTATTTGCTATGACTTTATTTAAAGATTCTCTAAATAATATTTCCTCGGCTACGACACCGAAAATCATCATTTTAAAAATGGTGTAAATCATGGATTGATTAGCTAACACTTGAATAGAAGCTGTATTATCATCCATCAAAACATCTGAATGAAATACTTGGGCTAAAAAAGCTGTAAAAACATTTAAAGCAATCATCGTAACAACACCTAATAAAACAATTTTTATAATTCTTCCTGTTTTATATTTTGATTTTAATTCTTCTAAATCTTTTTTTAACTCTCCCCTATAGCAAAATATAGCAATAAAAATAAATAATATATCCAAAACAGCCATGATTACTTGTTCATTAATCATTGGCAATAAAGATATAATTGTCGATGCAAAATACGTATACAAAAAATAAAGCAAATAAAGCGATACTGTTTTTAATAACGTTTCACTTTTAAGCATAACTCTCACCTTCTTATGTTATGATTGTATCATTTTTTCTTTCATTTTAAAATAATTACTATTGATTTTGACAATATTTGACAAAAAAAGAAATGAACTTTTAACAAGTTCATTTCCTAATATTTTCTAGAAGAAAATTTTCCAAATCCATGACCACATAATATTGTCACACCCTTTCCTACTACACATAAAGTGTAACATACTTTATCAAAAAAAACAAGTTGACAAATGTTTTACATAAAGAAAAAAGTGTCTACTTAACTTCGTAAACACTAACTTTTTTCTTATCTCTTCCTAATCTTTCAAAACGAACAATACCATCTACTTTTGCAAACAATGTATGGTCTTTACCCATTCCAACATTTGTTCCTGGATAAATTTTTGTTCCTCTTTGACGATAAAGAATGTTTCCAGCAGTAACCATTTGTCCATCGCTTCTTTTAGCACCTAATCTACGTCCAGCAGAATCTCTACCGTTATCTGTAGAACCTTGGGCTTTAACGTGAGCAAATAATTGAAGATTTAAAACCATTTTTTTCATCAGTTATCCCTCTTTCTAATTGCAATATTTTTGGGATAGGACTCCTCAAGTTCATAAAGTAATTCTACCATATTTTCTAGTAATTTCGAAGTAACCTCATCCTCAATTAAAACTGTTAAAACAATATCTTTTTCTTGTGACAATTCTATTGCCTGGTCATTAAATTTCAAAATAGCATTGACCGTTGTCGTAAGTATCGTTGAAACTCCAGCACAAACAATATCTTTACCATAATCATCATACATAGCATGACCATGAAAAATAATTTGTTTTAAAGCTTTTCCTTCATTTTTTAAAGTAATTGTAATCATTATTTAACAATTTTCTTAATCGTAACTTTAGTATAAGGTTGTCTATGACCTTGAGTTTTACGATATTTTTTCTTAGGACGATATTTGAAGACAATAATCTTCTTTTGACGGCCATGTTTTTCAACAGTACCAACAACTTTAGCACCTTTAACAGTAGGATTTCCAGATTTTCCATCAACGAATAAAACATCTGTAAATTCTACTTCTGTACCAACTTCGTTAGGTAATTTTTCAACATAGATAGTATCTCCTTCAGAAACATAATATTGTTTACCACCTGTAACAAATATAGCTTTCATTTTTTACCTCCTTTAATTATTTAAGACTCGCCGAAGTAAGGTAACCAAACGGTTTTTATAACCCAGTTCGTGCGGTTTTATAAAAGCTAATGGCTTTCAAAAACATATCCATTCTATCAAATTCTTATAGTACTGTCAAATAAAATACGCTCAAAATTGTCTTTTTAAGGCGATTGCCTTTTCCATATCTTCTTTTTTATATCCTTGGAAAAGTTTTTGCAAATATTCCCAATCACGTCTTGAAAATTCATTAAATTGAGCATTTGATAAAAAAGTGCCATCCTTCTTAAATTTCCAAGGATGATATTTTCCTTCTTCATAAATTTCTATGGCAACGCCTTTAACTTGACTTGAAATTAAATAAAAAGTTTGATTTTCTAAACAATCTATAAAAAAGCCATAATGATTATCGCCAAACAGAGCAGCCGATTCTATAATACATTCTTATTTTGTAACACTATCTATAGCAACAAATTTCCCTAGATCATTTAATTTAATAAAAATAAGTCTCTCTATTTTTAGTTCTATTTTCATAACATATTTTTCTTTCATCTTTTAGGTCCTATATCTTTAGCAAAATAATGCTTACGACATAAAGAAATATAAGATTCATTACCACCTAGTAACATTTGACTACCCTCATCAACCACTTTTCCATCTAGCACCCGAGCATTCATAATTGCTTTTTTACCACACCAGCAAATAGTTGGTACTTCCTCAATAACATTTGCGAGTTCTAAAAGACGCTTACTGCCTTCAAACAAATGACTTTGAAAATCGGTTTTAAGGCCATAACAAATCACAGGAATATCATAATCGTCAACAATCTTCGCTAGGTCAAAAATTTGATTAGCAGATAAAAATTGAACTTCATCCACTAAAATACAATCATATTTATAGGGTTCTTCAAAAAAATGTTCTAAAAAATCTTCCACATAGATACACTTAGCTTCAAGACCAATGCGTGATTTGATTTTTGATAAACCGTCTCTTTTTTCACACCGAGGTTTTAAAACGACTACCTCTTGACCTCTTTCCAAATAATTATAACGTACCATGAGCATGTTTGCTGTTTTGCTAGCACCCATAGCCCCGTAGCGGAAATAAAGTTTCGCCATTACATATCGACTCTTTCATGAATATAGGCTTTTAAATCTTTAATATCCATAGTGATTTGTTCCATAGTATCTCTATCTCTTACCGTAACCGTATTGTTGTTTAGTGTTTCATCATCGATCGTAATACACAAAGGAGTACCTATTGCATCACTTCTACGATATCTCTTACCAATAGAACCAGCTTCATCATATGTACACATAAAATCTTTTGCTAAATCGCCATAAAGAGCCATTGCTTTTTCACTATGATGTTTTTTGATTAAAGGTAAAAGAGTTACTTTATAAGGGGCTAAAGCAGGATGAATTTTTAAAACTAAACGGTTTTCATTTTCTAAAACCTCTTCCTTATAAGCATCCGCAAGTAAAGCAAGAACTAAACGGTCTAAACCAACCGAAGGTTCAATAACATACGGTAAATATTTTTCATTTGTAACCGGGTCTAAATATCTTAAATCTTGTTTAGAATGTTCTTGATGAACGCCTAAATCGTAATCGGTACGATCGGCAATTCCCCAAAGTTCACCCCAGCCCATAGGATATTTATATTCAATATCCGTCGTTGCTTTACTATAGAAAGATAATTCTTCTTTTTCATGATCACGATATCTTAAGTTATCTTTATTAATACCTAAATCTTTTAAAAAATCTAAACAGAAGTTTTTATAGTAACCAAACCACTCTAAATCCGTACCGGGTTTGCAGAAAAATTCCAGTTCCATTTGTTCAAATTCTCGTGTTCTAAAAGTAAAGTTTCCTGGCGTTATTTCATTACGAAAACTCTTACCTGTTTGACCGATACCAAAAGGCACTTTTGCCCGCATGCTTCTTTGAACGTTTAAGAAGTTAACGAAGATACCTTGAGCTGTTTCTCCTCTTAAATAAACTTTACTTTTTGTATCTTCTGTAACACCTTGATGAGTCTCAAATAAAAGGTTGAATTGTCTAATTGGTGTAAAATCACAAGCACCACAATTAGGACAAATAATATGTTTGTCTTTAATATAATTTTCTAGTTTTTCGGCATCCCAACCATCACCTGTTTCAGCACCGTCTGTAAACTCTTCAATAAGTTTATCGGCTCTATGACGAGTTTTACATCTTTTACAGTCAATTAAGGGATCCGCAAAAGAAGCTACATGGCCACTTGCTACCCAAACTTCTGGATTCATTAAAATAGCCGAATCAAGTCCATAGTTATAAGGATTTTCTTGGATAAATTTTTTCCACCACATCTTACGAACATTATTTTTAAGTTCTACCCCTAAAGAACCATAATCCCAAGTATTAGATAATCCTCCATAAATTTCACTTCCTTGGAAAATATAACCATATTGTTTACAATAATTCACTAACATTTCCATTGTTACATTCATTTTTCTCATCCTCTCTTTTTTAAAAAGAAAAAAACTTCTTCAAATAATGTAAGGACGAGTTAATACCCGCGGTTCCACCTTACTTATTCAAAGAAGAATCCCTTTTATTTATATAGCTCCAGTTTTCCACACCTTCATCGCTTGTATAAACACATTATATACTAGTAACCATGAAAAATTCAAGTTTTTTTAACCAATGACGGAGTCCAAATTTATCAAACCATCAAAACTATAATTTAGATT
The DNA here is from genome assembly GCA_934101275.1 of uncultured Bacilli bacterium. Taxonomy (GTDB): domain Bacteria; phylum Bacillota_I; class Bacilli_A; order RF39; family UBA660; genus Ventrenecus. Next base: position 13,134 of record CAKOQM010000015.1, on the reverse strand, counting down.
CTATAACATTTAGTATTGATTTGTTACTAATTGATTTTACTTACTGTAATTCCTTCTAAAGTTTTCATTTTCTTTCCTCCAATATTTTTATTTATCATTTAATAACCAATCAATAACATTGATTTTTGTTATTCCATCATAATCAGCTTCTAAATCCATATCTAATGTTATCAAATATTTAGGATAATGATCTCCCGTTTTTTGTAATGATCTTAACTCTCTTTCTAAAACTTTTTCATCTCGAACAGATAGTGCCACTTGATAGTATTTTAGACCATTTCTATTTTCAGCCACAAAATCTACTTCTAGCTCGCCTACTTTTCCAACATATACTTTATAACCTCGTCTTAATAACTCTAAATACACTATATTTTCTAAAATATGGCCCATATCACTATCAGCTTTTTTGCCTAATAAATAACTTCTTAGTCCAGGATCTGCTACATAATACTTATAATCTCTGGCAAGTAAATTCTTACCTTTCACATCGAACCTTTCTGCTTTATATATTAAGAAACTATCGATAAAAGCAGTTATGTAATTCTCTACGGTATGATTGCTAGTAATCATTCCTTTACTTGTTAAAGTATCGCTTATTTTTTTAGTTGATATTGGACTTCCAATACTATCAAATATAAATTTTAAAACACTTTCTAAGATCATTCTATCTGTTATATTATTTCTAGTAATGATATCTTTATAAACAATTGTAGTGAATATTCCCTCTAAATAAGTATCTAAATCATTTGGATTGTCTTGAAGAATTGGGATATTTCCAGGCATTCCTCCATTTTTCATATAATCTAAAAAATATTCATAACGGCTTTTTTCTTTATTCTCGAAGGCACTTAAATATTCTTTAAATGATAAAGGTAACATTTTTATTTCAACATATCTTCCAGATAATAATGTTGCTAACTCTCCCGATAACAAATAAGCATTAGAACCGGTTATATATACATCTACATTCTTCTTTATATATAAACTATCTACAGCCTTTTGAAACATAGGTACATTTTGAATTTCGTCCAAAAAAACATAATATTGCTTTTTGGAATCTAATTGTTTATTTATGAAATCATATAATTCTTTGTAGTTTTCAAAATTATAATCTGCATCTTCTAGATTTATTTTTATTATTTGTTCTTCTTCTACTCCACTTTCTTGTAAATAGTTTATAAACAACTCAAACAAAGTAGACTTTCCACATCTTCTGATACCAGTTACAACTTTTATTAAATCTTTATCTTTAAATCTTTTTAATTGTTCAAGATATTCTGTTCTATTTATCATACATTTCACCTCTAAACTAAGTATACATTAAAACTATCGCAAAATCAAGTTTTGGAAATATTTTTCCAAAACTTATAAAGCGTGGTAACTTTTGGAACAGTATAATTTTAATTTTGCATAAAAAAACTTGCTTCTAGATTAAGAAACAAGCTTTTTAATAATTTATTTAATACAATCTGTATAATAGATAATTTCTTTATTTAATGATTTAGCAAATTCAATTTCTTTTTTGGTACTAGCACCTATATAATTATTGACGTTTACCACTAAAATAGCGTCAGATATTTTAATTTTTTCTTTATGCATTTGAGAAAGTATTGATAATTCTTCTTCCGCAAAATCATCTTTGTTAGATCTTCTAGGATTATAGATAGGTAATAAGACACAATTACCTTCTAATTCTTTTTTCTCGGCTATTTCTAACATTTCATTAATAAATTTTAAACTTCCGCATATTGTTATTATTTTTATTTTGTTCTCCATTTTACATTTTTATACTAAAGGCATTAAGCTTCTAAAGTGATTTCTAATGTCATATTAGTAACATCAATCACGGTGTTAGCAGGAATATTTGTTTGTTTCACTTTGCCATAACCATTTAAAGTATAAGGTAAGTTTATGAGTTCACAAAATCTTATAATTTCATTTGTACTCCATCCTGTTACATCTGGCATAGTATAAGTTTTATCATTCGTAAGCAAAAACATTTTAGAACCTGTAATTGTCTTTGTATTCGCTAAAGGATATTGATTAATAATATATTTACCATTTCCTAAAGTAATAGGATTTAAGCCTAATTTTTTGATTTCTTCTTGAACAACATTAGTTTCTTTACTTAAGTACTGAGTAACCGTCACAATTTTTTGATGATCTACATCATTTTGTTCATTAGTAACACTTAAAATGTTGGCGATATCTTTAACAGCATTGGCGATGGTACTTGTAATTTTAGTAGAAGAAGCCGTTGATTTTTTTGCTACAAAATAAACAACATACTCTGGATCTTCATAAGGGAATAAACCTAAGAAAGATTTAATATAATCATACGTACCGGTTTGATAGCCACCTGTTGATGACGCTATCTGGGCAGTTCCTGTTTTTCCAATTAAAGTAACATTAGAAGGTGCATAGCCTTTATTATAATCAAAACCATTATAAACAACATTATACATAAGTTGTTTCATTTTATTAATAGACTCAGTACTTGCTACTTTACCTACTTCTGTTTTTTTGGCCTCATAAACAGTGTTTTTATTTTCATCAACAATTTTATCAACAATATAAGGTTTTACCATGACCCCATCATTAGCAAAGATAGTCATAGCTTGAAGAAGTTGGATTGGTGTTACTAGAATACCTTGGCCAAAAGAAGCATTAGCTAGTTCTGATTCGTAAGTAAAATCGATTAAGCCTTCAGATTCAGCTGGAAGTGTAATACCCGTTTTGTAACCAAAACCTAACGTATCATAAAAATCACTTAATTTAGCTGCCCCTAGTTTAAGACCTAAGTTAGTTGCAGCAACATTAGAAGAGTATGCAAAACCAGTGTCATAGGTAATATCGCCCCATCCAACGGTGTTAAAGTCTTTAATCTTAGTTTTACCATCACTTAGAGTAATAGAACCCGATCTAAATTTATCTTCACCGTTATATAAACCGTTTTCTAAAGAGGCTAGCCATGAGAAAATTTTCATGGTACTTCCTGGCTCGTAAGCATAACCGGCTAAAGGACTCATGTAGTTATTTAAACCATCTAAGGTATTGGGATTAAAGTTTGGATTAGAGGCACTACCGACGATGGCCCCTGTTTTCGCGTTCATCACCGTAAAACTGGCCCAGTCTAAAGTAGTATCTTTAGAAAAAGATGAAATGGCGTTTTCTAAGATATTTTGCACATCACTATTAAGCGTTAAATAAACATCATTACCACTTTTCGCGTCCACACCTTGAGCTTCACTCGTCGGCATTTTATAGCCATAGGCATCTTTTTCATATTCGGTATAACCATTCGTACCTTTTAACTCATCATTAAAATAACTTTCGATACCCATTTCCCCTGTAATTTCACCTTCATCGTTACTTCGCGCATAACCAAGGATATAAGAGGCCCAAGAAGAATTAATATATTGCCTTCTTTTAGCAAGGGTTTCAAAAACAATACCCGGTAAATCTTCTTTTAATAAAGCTTGCCGTTCGTCTTCACTAATTTTTCCCCATCCACCCAGTTCTACTTGATAAAGATTTTGGCCTAAATAACTCACTAAATCTGTATGGCACTTGGTTTTATTTTCTTCTGTTTTAGCCACAACTTGGCAAATGGTTGTCGCGGTTTTTTCTTTGTCCACCACATGCATAGGATTTTCCATATCGGTTGTTCTAGAAGGAGATAAAATGGCAATGATTTTATAAGAATTTGTATTTTTAGCAAGAGGTTTTCCGTCCACATCATAAATAATTCCCCTTGAAGCATAAAGTGTTTCCTTGGTCGTATTACGGTTACTCGCAAACTCGGTCAAGTTAACACCATCTACTTTAGGACTTAAAACAACATAAGAAAGTTTGATAATGATAACGAGAAAAAAAAGGCTCACAACAAGCATCGTAATCTTCAAATTCAAATTGATTTTCCGAAGTTTATTGTTTACCTTTTTCACGATTTTCCTCCTTATTCTCCTATATTCTTGATGTTATTATTGTTGTATGTCATGCCCTTTTCTTGAGCAACTTCCTCGATTTTATCTAAACTAGCGAGTTCATCGACTTGCATACTTAATGATTCATTAATACCCTCTTGTTCATTAATTTGATTTTTTAATTTTTCAAGTTCAATATTTGATTCTGATAATAACGCTTTAGTAAAAACGGTTGAAATAGGGAAAAGCAAAATAGTAAGTAAAAGTAAAAACGTCATAATCTTTTCACCTTTCAACAAGCAAATCGTTTTTTTCTTTTGTTTACTCATAAATTATCCTTTCTGCCGTCCTTAGTTTGGCACTTTTACTCCGGCTATTTTCCTTTAATTCTTCTTCACTTGGCAAAATAGGCTTTTTGGTAATAAGCTTTAGCTTAGGCTTATACTCTGAAGGAATCACGGGAAGGCCTTTTAAAGGTTCGGGTACTTCACTGTATTTTTTAAAAGTTTGTTTAACAATTCGATCTTCTAATGAGTGAAATGTTACTAAAACCAAACGTCCTTTATCCTTTAATAAAGAAATAGCATCTGGCAAAACGGCTTCTAGTCCTGATAATTCTTCATTTACTTCAATACGGATGGCTTGGAAAATATTTCTTTCGGGATGAGTTTTATAAAAATAATTGTCCCCAACCGCCCTTTGGATGCAATTAACGAGTTCTCCTGTTGTTTTAAGAGTTTTCGTCTCTCTTTCTTTCACAATTTCTTTAGCAATAAAAGGACTTTTCTTTTCTTCTCCATAACGGTAAAAAAGACTTTTTAATTCGTCATAAGAATAGTTATTGACAACATCTTGAGCCGTTAAAGCATCCTCTTTATTCATTCGCATATCAAGGACTTCATCGCGCATAAAACTAAAGCCACGATTTTCATCTAATTGAGGTGAAGAAACACCAAGATCAAACAATATACCGTCTACTTTTTCCACGCCGAATTCTTTTAAACGGTCTTTCATATTGACATATTTATCATGAATAATAGTAAAGTTACTACCTATTTCAGTTAATTTTTCCTTACTATAAAGACAGGCTTCTTTATCCCTATCAAAAGCATATAAGTGTCCTGTCGTTAATCTTTTTAAAATTTCACTCGAATCACCCGCATAACCTAAAGTAGCATCCACATAGATGCCATCTTCTTTGATATTTAAGTTTGCGATGGATTCTTTTTTTAAAACGGTATAATGTTTCATAGAATCCCATCCATATATATTTATTTAAAAATTTTATTTTTATTTCAAGTGAAGCCAAAAAAAAGGGAACAGTAACTTTCTTTTGACAAACACTTTAAACAGCGCATAAGAAATGACTTTTTAAGGTATCTATCTCAACTTTTTAGCACGAAACTTTTGAAAGAGTAAGTACAAACGTGAAAAAAAGTTTTTTAAGACAAACTTACTTCTTAAAACATCGCGAAAATTTTAAAAGAAGGACTAAATCGTGTCTATCTTCTCTACTACCACATTTCACACTGTTCATATATAGATTACTAAATTTTCTTTTTAATGTAAAGTAAATAAGTCAAAAATAGTGTAAACTTAACAATTTATTATTCAAATAAAGATAAAAATTCTATATAATAAGCTCGTTAGGTGGTACATATGCAAAAAAAGAAATATTTTATTTTAACTCTTATATTTTTATCTATTCTTTCACTTTTTTATTTTAATCAAAAAAAAGGCTTTCACGAAGATGAAATTTATTCTTATGGTTCTTCTAATTACAAGTACGATAATATTTATAAAAGTTATGGTTACACGGGAGCCGAACTGGATTACTTTTGGAATGTTACTTTTAAAGGTAATTTATTCTCCCGGGTTGGCAACTCTTTAGAATTTCTCCTTAATAAGGAGAAAAAGGAATAATCCTTATAAAGAAGAATTTTTAAAAAAGGAGCCTATCTTAAAAACGAAACAAGACGCAACAGAATATATGAGTTTGCAAAAAGAAGATTTAGGCAATTATTTTAGCGTTTGGCTTAATCAAGCTATTGATGTTCACCCACCTTTGTTTTATTTTCTCGTTCATTTCTTCTCCCTCGTCTCTTTCAATCATTTTTCTAAATTACCGATTTATTTACTTAATTTGGTCGCTTTTCTTTTAACGCTTATAGCTATGAAAAAAATTCTTGAAAAAGAAAAAAAGGAAGATTTCACTTTACCCGCGGCGATTTTATACGGGGCAAGTATGGCAGGATTAAGTACCTTAATGTTCCAAAGAATGTATATGCTTTTGACTTGCTTTTGTACATGGTATTTATATTATTTGGTAAAGTTTGATAAAGAAGAAATGACAAAAAAAGAGAAAATACATTTTAGTCTTATCATTACTGGTGGCTTTTTAACCCAATATTACTTTTGTATTTATGCGGTAATGAGTTTTGTAACGTATGTTTTTCTTAACCTTAAAGACAAAGAGAAAATAAAAAATCTCTTCTTCATTCACTTTAAAGGCGCCTTACTAGGTCTTTTACTCTTCCCTGTTTCTATTTATCACATTTTATTTTCTTCACGTGGTATTGTCGGTCATGAAAACGCAACCAAAACCTATTTCGAAATGTTTAAGTATTTCATGACCAATCTAATAACCAAATTAAATTTAAATTATATCTTGTTTGGTCTTCTTCTCCTTCTTTTAATTTACTGTTCTAAAAAATTCAAACTGTTAAAGAAAAAAGAATTTTATCTTCTTCTTTTTCCAAGTATGTTATCTTTACTCGTTGTATCTAAGATATCACCTTTTTTAGGTAAGGCCTTTACTTTCCGTTATATTATGTTTTTATATCCTAGTATCGTTTTATTTATCTTTCATTGTTTAAGTTTCATGAAACATAAGAAAACACCTATTGTTTGCCTTGTACTGACTATTATATTAAGTCTTTATGGTCTAACAACAACAAAGCCTGCTTATTTATATGAAGGCTATCAAAAATCTTTAGATATCGCGAATACCTACCAAAAGGATACGCTTATCTATGTGGTCGATAACGATTATACTTTTTTAAATGCAATGCCTGAATTTTTAACTTATAAAAATCATTTAATCATTAATAAGAATGCCGATGATTTAAGAAAAATAAAAGCCTTAGAGGACGTAAGTAAAGATAAAGAAGCCATCCTTTGTATTAAAAGTTGGTTAGATAAAGAAAACATCAAAAAAGAAATCTTAGAAAACACCTCTTTTACCGAAGCTATTTTATTAGAAGATATCGAAAGTGATGTCGAATCGGTATACTACTTATTAAAAAAAGAATAGACTCAACTATTCTTTTTTGTATTCTTGATTTCATCTAGAACGGTTCCAAAAGTGGCCACACCGTTTAACTCAGCCGGTAAAATAATTTTTGTGGATTGTCCATCCGCCATTTTACTTAATGTTTCAAAAGATTTCATTTTTAAGATACTTGCATCAGGTGCAGCTTCTTTTAAAAGACGAATACCTTCCGCTTCTGCTTGTCTTAATTTTAATAAGGCTTCAGCTTCACCTTCGGCTCTTTTAATTTTAGCTTCTTTATCGGCTTCCGCTCTTAAAATAGCGCTTTCTTTTTCTCCTTCTGCGATTAAGACTGAAGATTTTTTCTCACCTTCTGCTTGAAGAATTTTTTCTCTTCTTTCTCGTTCTGCACGCATTTGTTTTTCCATCGCATCTTGAATATCTCTTGGTGGTAAAATGTTTTTTACTTCCACACGATTGACTTTAATACCCCATGGGTCCGTAGCTTCATCTAAGATAGAACGCATTTTAGCATTAATAATATCTCTTGAGGTTAACGTTTGGTCAAGCTCTAACTCACCAATAATATTTCTAAGGGTTGTGGCTGTTAAAGACTCAATAGCGCTGATAGGATACTCAACACCATACGTATAAAGTTTCGCGTCGGTGATTTGAAAATAAACCACCGTATCAATTTGCATCGTAACGTTATCTTTTGTAATAACCGGTTGAGGATCAAAATCACGAACCAACTCTTTTAAGGTAACAACATTGGCAACTCGGTCAACAAAAGGAATACGCACATGTACTCCGTTGTGCCAAGTCGTATAATAAGAACCCAATCTTTCTATAACATATACCTTAGATTGTGGTACCACTTTGATACATGGAATAATAAATAAGACAACAAGAACAAATAAAATAATTAAAAAAGCCATTATTTTTCACTCACTTTCTTAGAACTCTTTTTTTTCGTAGAGGTTTTCTTTACTGTCGTTTTCTTTGGTGTTTTTTTAGAAGATTCTTTCTTTTTAGGTTCTTCTTTTTTCACCTTTTTAACAACCAATTTCACCCCATCAATTTTTTCAATGAAAACAGGTTCTTCTTCTTTGATGGTCACATTTGAAATTGCACTCCAAAGTTTACCATCTACTTTAACTTCTCCGATTTCATTTTTGGTGATTTTTTTGGTCACCACACCTTCCATCCCAATAATTCTTTCTAAGTTTAATTTAGTCTCTTCTTTGGTTTGATATTCTAATAATTTCTTACGCGTTAAAATCATAAAAAGAATACCAAATAAAACAAAGACCGCGAATTGGACAACAAAAGAGGAAACAAACAAGGAAAGAAACAGGGCTAAAATACCGCTGGCAATAAACCAAATAGAAACAAGATTTATTGTTGCCGCTTCAACAAGACCAAGCAAAACAACAATCACTAACCATATCATCCAATCTGACATAACATAACACTTCCTTCCCTTTGATATTAACATAAATTTAATCTTTTGGATAGGCCTTTTGTGTGATAAAATAACGAAAGAGAAAAGAGGCTAATTCCAATGATAAAATTTTATGATTTAAAAGAAAAGTTATGTCAAGAAACAAATAATATTGCCAAAAATTTTTGGATAGATATGGAAAGTCCCAGTGATGAGGAAATCAAACTTATTTGCGAAAAATTAAAACTTGAAGAAGTGGATATGCGAAAAGCCCTCGATAAATCTGAACTTCCTCATATAGAGCAAGAAAGGGAAGCACTTTTATATATCTTCAATATTCCTTACGTTATTAATAATAATAGAAAGAAAAAGTATCGTTCCTACCCTTTTGGCATCTTTTTTATGAGTCATGGTTTTGTCACCGTATCTTTGATGAATCATCCTTTAAAAGACACATTTAAAGCTTATTTAATTCAAAATAATCCTCGAACAGTAGAAGACTTTTCCATTTTCTTCATTGCTAAAACAACTGAATATTTCATTCGTTATTTAAATGAAATCCAAGATGATATCTTAGAAAAAGAAAAAGATTTAATTAAATCAACAAGCAACAAAGATTTAGAAAGAATGCTAACGCTTCAAAAAAGTTTGCTTTATTTTACAACATCTTTGCAAGGAAATGAAATGCTTCTAGCTAAAATTGAAAATAGTAATCATTTAAAAGAGACTTCTTTAGATGCTTTAAAAGATGCCCAAATAGAGATTAAACAAGCCATTCGTATGGCAAGTATCTATCGGGAAATTCTAGAAAATACAATGGATACTTATAGTTCTATTATTTCTAATAACTTAAATGATATTATGAAATTTTTAACTTCCGTTACCCTTGTTATTTCCATTCCTACCATGATATCTTCCTTTTTAGGTATGAATGTTACGATTGGAGACTTTGCCTCTAACCCTTACTCTTTTTTATTCATTATTTTAATTTGTCTTTTTGTAACTATTTTAATTATTATATTATTAAAAAAGAAAAATCTTTTATAGGGATTTTTCTTTTATTTTAATTTTTTGATAACTATAGCCTCCTTCGGTAACTACTTCAGATGTACCATTATAATTTTCCTTTAGATTCTTTATTAACTCTTCTTTTTCAATGGGTAAAATAACATAGACTTCGTCATAAAGTTCACTTATTTTATGAAAGACTTCTTTTAATAAAATTGGATTACTCAATCGTAACGCATTCAATGCTAAAATTTTTTCCTCTTTATAAATAACGAAATCGTCGATAATTTTCCCATTTTCTTCAATGTAATAATAATCGGCATTATTATCTTTTATTTCTAAAGCCATCGCACACCGACTCCTTAAAAGACCATTTAATTCTAAATATTTATCATAATTAGCTTTTATTATTTTATAATTTATTTTCTCTTCTTCCTTTAAAAATTCATCCATTTCTTTCACTACTTTCTCTAACCTTTTTCTTTTTTCAACAAGTATTTGTTTATCATTCATATTTAAATAGTTTTTTATTTCTTCTAAAGATAAGTCAAACTTTTTTAAGGTGTTTATTTTTCTCATTATACCTATTTGATTATCATTGTAATAACGATAGCCACTATAAAAATCAACATACTCTGGTTTAAATAAATCAATTTCATCATAATAACGTAATGTTCTCATAGAAGTCTTAGTTATTTTAGAAAATTCTTTTATCTTATACATACGTGCTCCTTTCTGATATATATTAACATTTACGCACACGGAAGAGTCAATAATTTTGTCATATCATAATTGAATTCCCAGACCATTTGGGATTTTCATTACAAAAAAACCAACCATTTCTGATTGATTTTCTATAAAAGTTCAATAACTTGAACGAAATTTTTAAGTGGTGCAGGCGAAGGGACTTGAACCCCCATGAATTGCTTCGCTAGATCCTAAGTCTAGTGCGTCTACCAATTTCGCCACGCCTGCGAGTTTAAAAAGATGGTGGACCTTGTAGGACTCGAACCTACGACCGATCGGTTATGAGCCGAGTGCTCTAACCAACTGAGCTAAAGGTCCAACAACTTCTTAATTATATCCTATTAATTTTTAAAATTCAAGTACTTATGTTTATTTTTTCATAGAAAATTGTTACAGCCTGCACTGTAAAACAAATGGTATTCATTAATATTTTATATTTAGCTTCTTACTTCATGCACTACTTATAATAATATTTTATAATATTTTGAACCGTTGATTTCATTTATAAATATTCCATTGTTATTTTGAATGACTTTTGAACTGCCAATGTTTCCTTTAGAAGATTGACCATAAACTTCTGTAAAACCTAATTCTTTTAACTTCTCTAAAGCTAACGCTAACATTTTTGTGCCATATCCTTTTCTTCTTTCTGTTGTTCTAATTTGGTAATAGAAATGTCCCGACCATTTCAACCAATTATCATCTATTTTGGTTCTTAAACAAATGAATCCGACTGGATAACCATTCACATACATAATATAAGTTATTGTGGGAGTATCATCAAAAGTCACTTGATTATATTTTCTTTTTATTTGCGTTAGTACATATTGTTTAAATTCTTTTTTTGTTAAACCATATGCTTTATTCGTTTGACCATTCTCACCATTTGGAATATCTTGATACATTTCATATAAAAAAGTATCAATCAAATTTAATGACAATTCTTTTAATTCACATTTCATAGATTATTACCATCCTTTTTGCATTCATAACATAAAACATATATATTTATTATTAGGACTTAGTCCAAAATCTTAATATTTTTTTAATTTTTATTCATAAAATCCGCAACATTAATAATTTTCATCTTAAGAGATTTATAAAATTCTTCATCATGTGAAACCAGTATTAAAGCACCTTCATATTTTGCAAGAGCTTCTTTTAAAGCTATTTTAGCCTTTTCATCTAAATGATTTGTTGGTTCGTCTAAAATAAGAAAGTTAGAAGGTTTAAGCATTAATTCAGCCATTTTTATTTTAGCTTGCTCTCCACCACTTAAAGTTTTAATACTTTGCATTTGATGTTCACTTTTTAAAGCGGAACGCGCCAACACCGAACGAATTTCTTTATTGTTTTTTGTTGGATATTTCTTTTCTAAATATTTAATGGGTGTGAGATTATCATCTTCCCATATAAGTTCTTGTTCAAAGTAATTGGTAAGGACATTAGAAGCCAAAGTCACTTTACCATCCAAGCTAGGAATAAGACCTAAAATTGTTTTAATAAGAGTGGATTTGCCAAGACCGTTAAACCCAACTAAAACAACTTTATCTTCTTTTCGCATTTTCAAATTAATAGGCTTTAATAAAGGATAGTTATAGCCAACACATAAATTTTCAAGATTTAAAATCTCCGTATCACTACCATCTTTATAAGGAAAAGAAAAATCTGGTTTGGCCGTATCCACCATTTTTTCTAAACGTTCTATTTTAGAAAGACGTTTCTCTCTACTTTTCGCCATCTTCGCTGTCGATGCTCGAGCTTTATTTTTTTCAATATAAGTTTCTAATTTTTTTATTTCTTTTTGCTGAGAAAGATAGGCCTTTTCATATTCTTCGCCCTTCATTTTCTTTTGTTTGAGAAAATTTTGAAAGGTACCCTTATATTTATCGATGCTTTGATGTGCAATATCACAAATACACGTGCAGATTTCTTCTAGAAAAGAGGTATCATGTGAAATGACTAAAAAAGTGGCTTTATAATTTTTCAAGTAGTTTTGTAGCCAAAGAATATGCTCTCTATCTAAAAAGTTCGTAGGTTCATCTAAAATTAAAACATCTGGATTTTGTAAAAGAAGTTTGGCTAAGATAACTTTCGCTCTTTGACCTCCACTTAAATTTTTCATTAAAGTGTCCATTCCAAAAGCATCAACCCCAAGACCATTGGCGGTTTTCAAAATAATAGTATTTAAAGAGTAAAAATCATGTTGCTGCAATTCATTTTGATAATAGCTTATTTGTCTTAAGGTATCTTCGTGATAGCTTTTTGAAAGATCTTCATAAAGTTTATTTAATTTTTCTTCCATCTCATATAAATGAGTAAATGCTAGATTTAAATAATCATAAACACTCATATCTTCTAAAATCTTAGCGTATTGGTCTAGTACTCCAATGGAAGCATTTTTCTGCCACTTAATCTCCCCTTTATCGGGAATAATATCATTGGTTAATATTTTTAAAAAGGTACTTTTACCTACCCCATTAGGACCTACAATACCAACATGTTCCCCTTTAAATATTTCTAAAGAAACATTTCTATAAAGAGCCTTATCATCAAACGTATGTGATAAATTTTTAACTTCTAATAAGGCCATACTATCGTTCCTTTCTCTATCTTTACGTATAAAAAAAATCCTTAAACAAAAGGACTTTTAATAACAAATTGGTGACCCGTACGGGATTTGAACCCATGAATGCATGCGTGAAAGGCATGTGTGTTCAACCACTTCACCAACGGGC